>JBFGRH010000090.1:0-7827 GCA_041563795.1 Nitrospiraceae bacterium
CATGGGCCCGCGCTGTGACAGGATGTTGAAAACAGCTTCCATCGGCGTTCTCGCATCGCTCAAAGCCTGCGACGTACGACAAAAAGTACGCCTCGGCTTCTCGCTCGCTGCGGCCTTGATGGAAGACTGTTTTGAACATCCTGGGCTCTGTGAACCGTATTCGTGTAGTAGCTGAAGGTTCTATGCATATCATCGTTGTCGGACTCAGTCATAAGACGGCGCCGGTCGAAGTACGCGAGCGGCTTGCCGTGCCGGAAAGCCGCCTGGACGAGGCCCTGACGCGCCTTCGCAGCTATCAGGGGATCAAGGAAGGCTTCCTGCTCTCGACCTGCAATCGCGTGGAAGTCTACGCCGTGGTCGCTCAGATCGAAGAGGGGCACGCGCGCATCCAGGAGTTTTTCTCCGATACGCATCTGTCGCTGTCGTCCGAGGAGCTGACGCCGCATTTGTACGAGTACACGGGGGACCGGGCGATCGCGCACCTGTTCCGGGTCGCGGCCAGCCTCGACTCGATGATCGTCGGGGAACCGCAGATCCTCGGGCAGTTGAAGGATGCCTTCGAGGTCGCGCTGAATCACAAGGCCAGCGGTGTCGTGCTCAACAAGCTGGTCCGGAAGGCCATCTCGGTGGCCAAGCGCGTCCGGACGGAAACGAAAATCGCCGAGACCGCGGTCTCCGTCAGCTTTGCGGCGGTCGAGCTGGCCAAGAAGATCTTCTCCAATTTGAGTGAAAAATCCGTGCTGCTCGTGGGCGCGGGTGGAATGGCCAAGCTGGCCGCCCAGCGTCTCGTCGATCAGGGCGTCCGGAAGGTCTCCATCACGACCCGCGATGCCGCCAGCGCGATCGAGCTGGCCCGGCGGTTTAACGCAACCTCGATTCCGTTCGAGAGTTTCCGGCATGAAATGGGGGAGGCCGACATCGTCCTCTGTTCAACCGGTGCGTCCCATTATCTGATCGGGGTCGAGGACGTGGAGCAGGCGGTGCGGCGCCGGATGAACCGGCCGATCTTCCTGATCGACATCTCGGTCCCGCGCAACATCGACCCGGCCGTCAAGGACATCGACAACGCCTTCCTGTTCGACATCGACGACCTGGAAATGCGCGTGGAACAGAACCTCGAGGAGCGGCGGCGGGAGGCGGTGAAGGCGGAACAGTTGGTGGACGAGGAGGTGGGCCAGATCCTCCAGTGGCTGAAATCGCTGGAAGTCACCCCCACGATCATGGCGTTGCGCGGTCGGGCGGACGCCATCAAGCAGGCGGAAATCGACAAGGCCCTGGCCCGGCTGCAGAACCTGTCCGCCCAGGAGCGCGCCGTCGTGGAGGGGCTGGCCACGTCGCTCGTCAACAAGCTCCT
This sequence comes from Nitrospiraceae bacterium, assembly GCA_041563795.1. Taxonomy (GTDB): domain Bacteria; phylum Nitrospirota; class Nitrospiria; order Nitrospirales; family Nitrospiraceae; genus 2-02-FULL-62-14. The sequence continues at coordinate 1,355 of JBFGRH010000090.1, forward strand.
GCACGGGTCGCTGGTCACGCTCAAGGCCGAGTCCGCCTCCGGAGGCGGCCCCATGTTCATCGAGGCGGCGCGGCGCTTTTTCGGGCTGGATGAGCAGCCGGCGGCAGGCCGTTCCGGTGCCGCCGTGCCGGGCGAGCCGCGTGATGAGCCGGGCTCGCCGGACCCATTGGCGGCGCGGGATCCCGAGCGGCATCCTGCGGGCAAACGGCAGGAATAGGTGGAGGAGAGAATCCGCGCGATGGAGGCGCAGCGTTGTGCCGCAGGGCCCCAAGCTTTTTACCTGTCCGCAATGTCGCCACCAGTACCTCGGGCACGACCCGCTTCCCGATTGCCCGCGGTGCGGGCATGACTATCCGGTCGCGGAGGGCGTCCGATGGGATCTGGTGGTCTACCTGCTGGCGATTCTGGGACTGGTCAGCTATTTGCTGGTGTCCTCGAATTACCGCAGCGGTATGGCCGGGGCGGACCGTGGCGGGCGGGCGGCGCCCGAGGCCGGGGAGAAGTTACCCGGGGCGGGGCGGAATGCGCCGAGCCCGTACCATGAACCCGAATCCGGCCGGTGACGGTGATCGCGAGGCGCGCAGATGGGCGTCGTAAAAACCGCCCGGCGGTCGCTGGTGCTGGGGACACGCGGCAGCCCCCTGGCGATCTGGCAGGCCGAGTGGGTCCAGGCGAGACTCAGGGAAGTCGCCCCGGACGTCACGGTCACGCTGCAGCGGATCAAGACGTCGGGCGACAAGATTCTCGATGTGCCGCTGGCCAAGATCGGCGGCAAGGGGCTCTTCGTCAAGGAGATCGAGGAAGCCCTGCTGCAGGGGACGATCGACCTGGCCGTCCACAGCATGAAGGACGTGCCGACGGTGCTGCCGGACGGATTGGAAATTGTATGCGTGCCGGAACGGGAAGATCCGCGCGATGCGTTGATCAGCCGGAACGGCCTCCCGCTGGACGGGCTGCCCCGGGGTGCGCGGGTCGGCACCAGCAGCCTGCGCCGGCAGGCGCAGTTGCTGCACCGCAGGCCGGACTTGACGATCGAGGTGCTGCGCGGCAACCTCGACACGCGGCTGCGCAAACTGCGCGACGGTGAGTTTGAGGCGATCCTGCTGGCGGCCACCGGCCTCAGGCGGATGGGATGGGACGCGCAGATCACGGAATACCTGGCGCCCGAGGTGAGTCTTCCGGCGATCGGGCAGGGCGCGCTGGGGCTGGAAGGGCGACGCGACGATACGTTTGTCTGCGAGCTCGTGCAGCCGCTGGAGCATCCGCCGACCAGGGCGACCGTGACGGCCGAACGGGCCCTGCTGGACCGGCTGGAAGGCGGCTGCCAGGTGCCGATCGCGGCCCATGCGACGCTTGCGGGAGACCGGCTTCGCCTGGAGGGATTGGTCGCGAGCGTGGACGGCCGGCGGCTGGTGCAGGACAGGGCGGAGGGACCGGTGGCGGAGGCGCGGGAGATCGGCCGGCGCCTGGGCGAGCAGTTGCTTCGCCGGGGGGGCGAGGCGATTCTGAACGAAATTTACGGGAGAGCCTGAGGTGGCGGGAAAGAAAATCGGGATCGTCTACCTCGTCGGAGCCGGACCAGGGGATCCGCGATTGCTCACGCTCCGAGGTCGGGAATGCCTGGAGCGGGCCGACGTCGTCCTGTACGATTACCTGGCCAATCCCGCGCTGCTGGATTTCGCGCCGGCGAGGGCCGAGCGGATCTACGTGGGGCGTCGGGGACGGGGCCATTACCAGAAGCAGGAGGAGATCAACCGGTTGCTGATCGAGAAGGTTCGCGCGGGGAAGACCGTCGTGCGGCTGAAGGGCGGGGACCCCTTCGTGTTCGGGCGTGGCGGCGAGGAGGCCGAGGCGGTGGCGGGTGCGGGGCTCCCGTTCGAAGTTGTGCCCGGCGTGACCTCCGCGGTGGCCGCGCCGGCCTACGCGGGCATTCCCGTGACGCACCGGACGCTGGCATCCACCGTGACCTTCGTGACAGGCCACGAGGATCCGACCAAGGGGGAGGAGGCGCTCGAGTGGCCCAGGCTGGCGACGGCGCACGGCACGCTGGTGTTCCTCATGGGCGTTAAGAACCTTCCTGCGATCGTGGCGAACCTGCTGCGGGAGGGCAAGCCGTCCGACACGCCGGCGGCCGTCATCCGCTGGGGCACGAAGGCCGGCCAGCGCACGGTGATCGGGACGCTGGAGACAATCGCCGCCAAAGCGGCGGAGGCGCAGATCGAACCGCCCTCCGTCATCGTCATCGGCGAGGTGGTGCGGCTCCGGGAGCAGTTGAACTGGTTTGAAACCAAGCCGCTGTTCGGCAGGCGGGTGCTGGTGACCAGGGCGCGTGAGCAGGCCGCGGAGCTCTCGCGCCTGCTGGTCGAACAGGGCGCGGAGCCGGTGGAGTGCCCGACAATCCGGATCGTGCCGCCCGACAGCTGGGCCGAACTGGACAAAGCGATCGCCGGGCTCTCGCAGTACCAGTGGCTGGTGTTTACCAGCGTGAACGGGGTCAAGCCGTTCATGGATCGTTTGCAGCACAGGAAGCTGGATGGGCGGGCCGTCGCGGGCCTCCGGCTCTGCTGCATCGGCCCGCGCACGGCCGAGGCGCTGGCCGAGTACGGGTTACGCGCCGATCTGATGCCGTCCGAATATCAGGCGGAGGGGCTGGTCGAGGCGATGAAAGCGGCCGGGGTCAAGGGACAACGCGTGCTGATTCCGCGGGCGGCCGTGGCGCGGGAGCTGCTGCCGGAGCAGTTGCGTGAGCTTGGCGCGGAGGTTCACGTGGTGACGGTGTACCGCACGGTGCTGCCCGAGGTGGAGACGGATCGTGTGAAAGACCTCTTGCGGAAGCAGGCGCTCCACGTGCTGACGTTCGCCAGCTCGTCGACCGTGCGGAATTTTTGCGGCCTGTTCAGCAGCCGGGACGAGATGCGCCGCCTGACCGCCGGCCTGGTCGTGGCCTGCATCGGGCCCATCACCGCGAAGACGGCCGCGGAGGAGGGGCTGTCGGTCACGGTCACGGCGCCCGAGAATACGATTCCCGCGCTGGTGGAGGCCATCGTCCAGCATTTGTCGACGTCCCGCGAGGGGGTCCCGGTTCGGTGTTAGTGATGCGGTGTTGCGCACTTCAACTGATTGAATGGAGGAGATTCGTATGGTTCCGGTGAAATCATTCATGGTGCCCATCGAGAAATTCGTGACGGTGGATCGCGACACGGATGCGCGGACGGCGGCGGCGCTGATGCGGGATCGCAACATCGGCAGCCTGTTCGTGACACGCAACAAGGAAATCATCGGCATTCTGACGGATACGGACATGGTGCGCCGCGTGGTGGCGGTGGGGCTCGACGCCTCCAAGACGCCGGTGGAGCAGCTGATGTCGGCGCCGATCCTGGGGATCGAGGAGGACAAGACGCTGCTCGATGCCAACGACCTGATGGCCAAGTCGCACTTGCGGCACCTCGGGGTGACCCGGAAGGGACGGCTGGTGGGGATGATTTCGGTGCGGGATCTCGTGGTGTTCCTGACCAACCTTCCGAGAAAGTAAGGCTCACATGGCGTTCCCACGACACAGATTGCGACGGTTGCGGCAGAGCGAACCCCTGCGGCGGCTGGTCAGGGAGACGCGGCTGACCGTGTCCGACCTGATCTACCCGATGTTCGTCACGGTGGGGAAGGACCGCCGTGACGAGATTGCCTCCATGCCGGGGCAGTATCGACTGTCGGTGGATCTGCTGGTCAAGGAGGCGGCCGAGGTCAAGCTGCTCGGGATTCCCGCCGTGATGCTGTTCGGCGTGCCGGACAAGAAGGACGACCGGGGCACGGGGGCCTATGATCCCAACGGGATCGTCCAGAAGGCGGTCCGCGCCCTCAAAGACCAGGTGACCGACCTCCTGGTGATCACGGATGTCTGCATCGACGAATACACCTCCCATGGCCATTGCGGCCTGGTGAAGGACGGCCGCATTCTGAACGATGAGACGCTGGAGTGCCTGCGGGCGATGGCCCGGACCCATGCCCAGGCCGGGGCCGACATGGTGGCGCCCTCCGACATGATGGACGGGCGCGTGCAGGCCATCCGCGACGAGCTGGACCAGGCCGGGTATTCGGAGCTGCCGATCATGGCCTATGCCGCGAAGTTCGCCTCCTGCTTTTACGCCCCGTTCCGGGACGCGGCGCAGTCCTCCCCCAAGTTCGGAGACCGGCAGTCCTACCAGATGGACCCGGCGAATGCCCGCGAGGCCCTGCGGGAGATCCGGTCGGACATCCAGGAGGGCGCCGACATCGTCATGGTGAAGCCGGCGCTGCCCTATCTCGATGTCATCGCCATGGCCCGAGACCGGACGACGGTGCCGATCGCGGCCTACCAGGTCAGCGGGGAATACAGTATGATCAAGGCGGCGGCGCGAGCCGGGTGGCTGGATGAGTCCCGTGCGATGATGGAATCGCTGCTGTCGATCAAGCGGGCGGGCGCCGACATGATCCTGACATACTTCGCCAAGGATGCGGCGAAACTCCTCAACCCCTGACGGCAGGGCCAAACGGCAGGTCCTGGATGGTATGAAAATCACGCGAGGCCTGGCCGCACACCAGCGGGTTCCCCATCCGGTTCTCACCATCGGAAATTTTGACGGCCAGCATCTCGGCCACGGCCTCCTGCTCCGCGATGTGGTGCAGCGGGCGAAGCAGGCCGGGGGGACGCCGATGGTGCTGACGTTCGATCCCCATCCCGTGAGGGTGCTGGCGCCACAGGTCAATCTCCGGTTTCTGACGATGGCGGACCAGAAGCTGGCCTATTTCCGGGACGCCGGCATTGCCGAGGTGCTGTTCCTGGAGTTTACGCCGGCCTTCGCCGCCCTGACGCCGGATCAGTTCATGCGGCAGGTGTTGCTCGACGGGGTCGGCGTGAAAGACCTGTTCATCGGTGAACATTTTGCATTCGGCAAGGGGCGGGCGGGGCGGATCGCCGATCTGGTCCGGTTCGGCCAGCAGGCCGGCTTTCAGGTGCATCCGGTGCAGCCGCTGCGCGTGGATGGCGAGATCGTCAGCTCCACGCGGATCCGTCAGCTGATCCAACAGGGAGACGTCCGCGGCGCAATGCGGTGCCTGGGACGGTTGTATGCGCTGGGCGGAACCGTGGTGGCAGGTGAGCAGCGCGGGCAGAAGCTTGGATGGCCGACCGCCAATTTGCAGCTGCCTCCGGACCGGGTGATCCCGGCGGACGGCGTCTACGCGACCAAGACCCGGTGGGGGGCGCGCAGCTTCGACTCCGTTTCCTACATCGGAACGCGGCCGACCTTCGGCGCCGGCGAGCGACTGCTCGAAGTCTCCCTGCTCGATGCGCGGGAGACGCTGTACGGCGAGACCATCCGCGTGGAGTTTGTCGAGCGGGTGCGGGGGGACCAGACCTTTGGCAGCGCGGAGGAGTTATCGGCGCGCATCGAAGTGGATGTCCGGGAGGCGCGGCAGGCGCTGAAGGCCGAACCTCAGCCCCAGCCGGTGACCGGCCCATGACCGGCCAATGACAGGCCAATGACAGGCCAATGACAGGATTGTGAGCATGCGATGGCCATGACGACGCAACTGGTGCGCAAGAGTCTCCGGGCGAAGCTTGAGCGGGACGTGGCCGCCTCCGCCGGGAGCCGGGGCCTGATTGCCGAGGGCGATCATCTGCTGGTGGCCGTCTCCGGTGGGCCGGACTCGGTCGCGTTGCTGTCGGTGCTGGCGTCCCTCGCGCCGTCGAAGCGGCTGACGCTGTCGGCGCTCCATCTCAATTACGGCCTGCGGGGGGAGGAGTCCGACGGGGACGCCCGGTTCGTGTCCCGCCTCTGTGCCGACCTGGAGGTGCCGTTGGTCATCGAGCGGGTGGATGTCTCCCGCGTCGCCGGGACGGGCCGCGGGTTGTCCCTGCAGGCCCGTGCGCGGGACGCGCGCTATGCCGCGTTGCGCCGCACGGCCGCGACGCTCGGCGCCTCGAAAATCGCGCTCGGGCACACCGCCGACGATCAGGCCGAGACGCTGCTCATGTGGATGCTGCGCGGATCCGGCGCGGCCGGCCTGGCCGGCATCAAGCCCCTGCGCGATGCCGTCTACGTGCGGCCGCTGCTCGATGTCGGCCGCGGCGAGATCCTGGCCTACCTGGAGGCGAAGGGTTTGTCGTACCGGACTGATTCGAGCAACGCCAAGCCGGTCTACCTGCGCAACCGGATCCGCCATGAACTGCTCCCGCTGCTCAAGCGGTTTAATCCGGCCGTGGTGAGCGCCCTGACGCGCCAGGCGGACATTCTCCGCGACGAGGATGCGTGCCTGGACGGGTGGGTGGCGGACTGGATCGCCCGGCATGTCCGGGCGGCCGAGGACCGGTCGCTGGAAGTTCCCCGCGCCGCCCTGTTGGAACAGCCGGTGGCGCTCCAGCGGCGCATCATTCGCCGGGTCCTGCAGCGGGTGACCGGCGGTCCGCATGGGCCGGCCTTTGGCGCGGCCGATGC
>JBFGRH010000091.1:0-7822 GCA_041563795.1 Nitrospiraceae bacterium
ACCATTACGGCTGGAAGCAGGCTACGCTTTCGTAAGAATTGCGTCAATATTTCGGAGGGGCGGCCATGTTTGTAGGGATATCACTACTGGAGCTGCCCGTTGAGCTTGGCGAAGCGTTAAAGGCGACAGGCCTACAAGCGGCCCGTCGCCTTTCTACTCTTTTATTAGCTGGGGGCTTCCGAGCGGGGTGGCATGCCCTTGAGTGAAACTCGCCGGAGGAACGGGGCGCCCATCGAGACTTTGCCAGGAAGGAAAGCGGAAACTGACCGAGTCCGCGAGGGAATTTCCGAAGGATTCCGCCTGGCAAAGTCCGAAAGGGCCGTTCCGGGAGGCGCTGAAACGAAAGGGTATGCCACCCCGATGTCTTCTTATTCAATTCTCTCCAAGGCTTCCCGGCAGCGACTGCGCACCGTCTGGTCCCAATCCTCTTTCGCCATGTACTCCAGCTTCTCCTTCGCCTCCTTCGCCCGCATGCGCCCCAGCCCCAGCGCCGCCTGCGACCGCACCCACCAATGGTCGTCGTCGAGCACCTTCATCAGGATGGGCACGACCTCCGGTTCGCGCGCCACGCTCAGGTAGCTGGCCGCCATGCCGCGCACCCGATGCTGCTTGTCCCCGAGGGCCGTCTTCACGGTCCGGCTGAAGATCTCGAAGAAGTCCTTTCCCACCGCCTCCAGCCCCTCCAGCCGGTAGTGGTTCAGCTCGATCAGCTCGCAAGCCAGGTCGAAGCGTTTCTCCCGTGACGTCTCCCGCTGAAACCGGGCCAGCAGCGATGCCCGCTTCCGCAGCATCTCCTTGCGCCGCCGGACTCTGCGCACAAGCCGCCAGACCAGGAACAGCACCACCACCGCCACGGCTAGGATCGGGACCGCCTGGTCGACGATCAGGTCCTGGACGTCCAGCGGAAGCCGCTTCCAGATCCAGACGCAGGCCACGACGAAGCCCACGAGCAGGAGGGCGACCGTCGGATTGACCTGGCCACGTTGCGTCAGACGAACCATGCGACGCATCATAAGTGGCGGGCGGCACCCCGTCAACGCAGGCCCCAGCCCTGAACCACGTTGACATATGTTACTAACTAGGACTATCATGACGCCATGGACCTACCTCATCTCAAGGACGACCCCTATCTCAAGGTTCTCCGCCCGCTGGTCGAGGCCTACCTGGCCTTCTGCCGGGAAGACGGCCGTCACATCAAGTCGCTGAAGCTCACCCCCTCGCAGTTCGATGTCATCGCCACCCTGGGTGACACGGAGGGCATGACCTGTGCGGAGCTCTCCAACGCCACGCTGGTCACGAAAGGCACGCTGACCGGCGTGCTCGACCGGCTGGCCGCGAAGGGATTGATCAAGCGGGAAGTCGTGGCCGGCGACCGCCGCAGCACCAGGATCATCCTGACGGAGAAGGGCGACGCCCTGTTTCGCAAGGTCTTCGCCGCCCACATCGCGCACATCCGCCCGTTCTTCGAGCGGGCCTTGAGCCAGAAGGACGTCGAGCAGATGCGGACGCTCCTGCTCCGCCTCCGCGACAGTTTCCAGGAAGGAGGTTAAATGGAGAAACCGGCCGCCGCACAGCACCCGATCCATGACCTGCTCGCCCGCCGCTGGAGCCCGCGCGCCTTTGCCGATCGGCCGGTCACACCGGACGTACTCCGGAGCCTCTGGGAGGCCGCCCGCTGGGCGCCGTCCTGCTTCAACGAGCAACCCTGGAGTTTCATTGTCGCGACGAAAAACGACCCGCAGGAGTTCGGCCGCATGGTGGAGTGCCTAGTGGAAGGCAACCAGGTCTGGGCCAGGCAGGCGCCGGTCCTGATCGTCACCGTGGCGAAGAAACAGTTCGACCATAACCAAAAGGCAAACCCCCACGCCTGGCATGACGTCGGCCAGGCCGTCATGAGCCTGACCGTCCAGGCCACGGCGATGGGCCTGGTGCTGCACCAGATGGCCGGCATCCTTCCGGACAAGATCCGCGAGGCCTACCAGGTTCCGGGCCAGTACGAGCCGGTCGCCGGCATCGCGCTGGGCTATCCGGGCAATCCCGAGTCCCTTTCGGATCAGCTGAAAAAGAAGGAACTGGGGGCTCGAACCAGAAACGCGGCGAGCGACTTCGTTTTTTCCGCCCGCTGGGGCCAGCAATCGAAGCTCGTCTGACCATGCCCGCGTCAGCCGATCACCGCTGCGAATGGGCCGCCAGCGACCTGCTGGCCCGCTACCACGACCGGGAATGGGGCGTGCCGGTCCATAACGACCGCCGGCTCTTTGAGTTGCTCCTGCTCGAGGGCGCCCAGGCCGGCCTGAGCTGGGAAACCGTCCTGAAAAAGCGTCGAGCTTATCGAGCAGCCTTCGACCATTTCGATGCGAAGAAAATCGCGCGGTACAGCCCCCGCAAGGCAAAACAGCTGCTCAAGAACCCCGGCATCATCCGTAACCGGCTCAAGATCAGGGCCGCCACTCAGAATGCCAGGGGATTCCTCGCCATCCAGCAGGAGTTCGGCACATTCGACCGGTACATCTGGCAATTTGTCGGGGGCAAGCCCATCAGAAACAGACGGCGGTCACTGAAGCAGATTCCGGCGAGGACGGTCGAGTCCGATGCCATGAGCAGGGACTTGAAGAAACGCGGATTCACGTTTGTCGGCTCCACCATTTGCTACGCCTTCATGCAGGCGGTCGGCATGGTCAACGACCACACGGTCGCCTGCTTCCGGCACCGGAAAGTCTGACCCCATGCCCATGACGCTGACGATCCTCGGTTCCGGCACCAATGTGCATCCCACCCGCGCTGCGGCCGGCTATCTCGTCACGACCGATACGTTACTATTGTTCGACTTCGGCCCCCGCACGCTCAAGAACCTGATGAAGGCCGGCGTCAACCGGCACCGGATCCGCCACATCCTGTTTTCCCATTTCCACGCCGACCACTTTGCCGATTTCGTGCACTTCTTCTTCGACGCCGTCTACCACTCGAAGTTCGTCGGCAAGCGCCCCGGCCTGACCATTATCGGCCCGCGCGGCACGAAGAAGCTGTTCGGCCTCATGTTCAAGAACTTTCCCGGCTTCAGCGCCGCGCGGTTCAAGACGACGATCCGCGAGGTCAGGGACAGGACGTTTACCATCGGCAGGACTCGCATCACGGCCGGGACGGTCGAGCATAGCAAGCGGCTGCACTGCCTGGGCTATCGCGTGGAGTATGGCGGGAAAACCCTCGTCTACTCCGGGGATGCGATGGATTGTACCGGGCTGCGACGGCTCTGCCGAAAGGCCGATGTGGCCGTGCTGGACTGTTCGTTCCCGACCCAGCGGCGCGGGCCGAATCACATGCATGCCGGCGACTGCGGCAAGGTGGCGCAGGCGGCCGGCGTCACGCGGCTCATCCTCTCCCACTTCTATCCGATCGCGGAACGGTACGACGTGCGACGGCAGGCGGCAAGGCACTTTCGGGGCCGGATCACCAAGGCCCGCGACCTGATGCGCGTGAGGGTCTAAGTCGGCCGGTCAGGCGCGCTTCAACACGAAGAAGTAATAGCGGTACCGCTCGGCAAACACCTCCGGGTCACTGCGTCCCGGCACCTGGGGCAGAATCCGTCGTTCGAACCACCGCAGGATGCGGCCGAGAAAGAGCCGGTAGAGCCGGGGATACTTCTGGGCCAGTTTCGCCACCACGTACCCGGCCAGCGGCATGTACAACTCGCAGAGCACATCGTAGGTCAGCTTGATGGTCGGCAGAATATTCTGCGTCACGTCCCGCTCGACCGCGATCGTAAAGCCCCTGGCGGTCGCTTCCGAACGCAACTGGTGATGGTCATGGTCGTGCCCGTGGCGGGCCTTGGCGCCGGCATGGACGAACCAGTCGGCAATCACCACGCATCCCCCGCGGCTCAACAGCCGGTTGAAGAGCGGGAACGCCTCCGCCAGCGCGACGTACCGGAAGCTCTCCGAGAAGAGGATGATGTCGAAGCCTTCCTGTGGAAGACTCAGGCCCACCTCCTGGAACCGCGCGTTCTTCACGGAGACGGCCGGGTACTTGGCCGCGATCTGTTCGGCCTGGTAGGCGCAGGGAGTGACCGCCGTCACGGCATGGCCGCGCGAGGCGAGTTCAGAGGAAAACCGCCCGAGGCCGGCCCCGACGTCGAGAACCCGGTAGGTCCCGGGAGGAAAGCAGGATAGCAGCTCGTCGGCAAATCGGGTTTGCGCCGAGCGGAACCCTTCAAGCAGCAGTGCCAGGTCGGCGTCCTTGCCGCTGCCCTCGCTCCAATACCCGAAATGGAGATACCCCGACTGGAACAGATGGTGGTACAGGATGTGGACCGGGTCGATGGAACCCGATTGCTGACCGAGGGCGGACAGAAACTTGGGGAAATCCTGGACCTTCACGCGGTCGCCCTGCGTGAAGGCATGGCGGAACACAACATAGGTGATCGATTCTAGGCCCTGCAGAGGGGCCTGTCAACGCCGGCGGACGGCCCTAGCGTTCGTCCGGTTTATTCTCGCCGAGGATCTCCATGAAACGGGTCAGGCGGTCGCGCTTGACGTACTCGTTCATCTTGTCGTAGACGGCGATCAGGTTCTTGAGCATGCGTGCCAGAATGGCGCGGGAGGAGCTGTGCTGCAGGTATTTCTCCTCGAACCCATAGCCGGCCTGCATGAGAAACCGCTGGCAGTCCTTTTCCGTCAGCAGCGCGCCGGCATTGAAGCAATCCACGAACATCCGGTACCGCTCGGCCTCGTACTTGACGAGGAAATGGCCGGGCATGCCGATGCCGTGGACCGGCAGGTTCAGTCGCTTGCCGATCAGGAGATAGAAGACGGACAGGCTGATCGGGATGCCGGTCCGGCGGTCGACGACGCGGTTGAGGTAGCTGTTGTCCGGCTCGTAGTAGTTCTTGGTGTTGCCGCGGAAGCCCTGCTCGGTAAAGAGGTAGCGGCCGAGCGTCTTGACGGTCTCCTCGCCCGACACACGCGTTCCCATCCGGTCCAGCACTTCTTCGGCGATGGCATCGAGTTTCCGCACGTACGAATCGACGTCCAGCCCCGGATAGGCATACCGGGCGATGAGAAACGCGCCCCGTTCCAGGTCCGGTTGGGCATCGGGAGTGTCCAGCAGCAGCCGGAGTTCCTCTTCAAGCCGGCCCCCCCGAATCTCGTCGAGCACCCCCTCGATCCGCTGGGCCATCTCCGGCTGCTCGATCTCGGCCTCCAACAGCAGCGGAATGGCCGGGTCGCCGATCTCGATGAGCTTCTCCTCGATCGTCCTGGCGATCCGGCTGTTCTCGTCCGCGAGCAGCTTGATCAGCGCCTTGATCTGGTTGTCACCTTCGACGGCATCGGTCTAGCTATCTCCCATTGTTACGGATGTTCAAAAAGGCTGCCCAGCAAGGCCGCAGCGAGCGAAAAGCCGAGGCGTACTGCTTCTAAGTACGTCGCAGGCTGAGAGCGATGCGAGAACGAAGCTGGCGGCCTTTTTCAACATCCGTTAACCCATCGCCCGGCGGAATGCCCGGGCGCTGCCATAAAGACAGACGGCGTCAAACACCAGCATGATCATCACGACCATCCCGACCTTCGGCAACGCCTCCGTCCAGCCCGACAGGATCAGCGGCCGGACGGCGTCGATCGCCCACGTCATGGGGTTGAACCTCGCCAGGAAACCCATCCAGGCCGGCATCGCCTGCAGCGGCACGAGCGCCGAGCTCAGGAAGATCATCGGCAGCGACAGGAACCCCAGGACCGAGAAGAAATCGCCGTGGCTCTTGACGGAGAAGGCCAGCGCCATCGAGATGGCCGTCAGGCCCACGCCGAAGAGCATGCTAATCAGCAGAATCACGGCCACGCCGGGAAGCCCCGTCGCCGGATGCACGTCGAAAAACCAGGCCACCCCCAGAATCACCAGCACTTGCAGGCACGTGATCGTCGTCACGAAGAGGAACCGGCTCAGCACCACCGAGCTCCGGTGGATCGGCGTGGACATGAGCCGCTCCAGAAACCCGTTTTCCTTGTCGAACAGGAGGTCCACCCCGCCGGCCAGGCCGTTGTTCAGCACGGTCATGACCACGACGCCGGCGGCCAGGAAGCTGATGTAATTGGGCGCCTGCAGGACCTGGATGTCGGCGGCCCGCTGGAACAGGTTGCCGAAAAAGATCAGCCAGAACAGCATGGGCTGCACGAGCGTGAACAGCATGCTGAATTTCTCGCGGCTCAAGCGGCGGACCCATCGCATGGTCAGGGCGCCGATTTCCTGGGTATATTGAGACATTGAATGCGGTTCCTGGTCCCCGGTTGTCAGTTGTCAGTCTTCAGTTTTCAGTTCCGGAGACCGACGACTGAGGACTTCCTTATTCTTCACTCCCTGGAAACTCTTCCCTGATCGCGTGCCCCGTATGCGCCACAAAGACATCGTCCAGCCGCGGCCGGTGGTAATCGAGCAGTTCGAGCCGGCACCCGGTCTTGTTCGCCGTCTCCAGCACCGCGGGCAGGGCCTTCTCCGACGACTCCACGCGAATGTCGAGGCCGGCCGGCTTGAGGGAGACCGCCCGCACCATCGGCAGCACGCGCACTGCGGAGGCCAGCCCGTCGAGGCGGCCCACATCGTCCGGAACGACGGTGAGCGACACGATGTCGCCGCCCAGCCCGGCCTTGAGTTCTCCCGGCGAGCCCATGGCCCTGATCCGGCCTTCGTCGATGATCGCCAATCGGTCGCACAACTGCTCCGCCTCATCCAGATAGTTCGTCGTCATCACGATCGTGATCCCCCGCGCCTTGAGCTGGCGGACATAATCCCAGATGCGCAGCCGGCTCTGGACGTCCAGGCCGAGCGTGGGCTCGTCCAGGAACACGATCTGGGGGTTCGGCAGCAGGCCGCAGGCGATGTCGAGCTTGCGCTTCATGCCGCCGGAGTAGGTCTTGGCCGGCAGATCGGCCCGGGCTTCGAGGTCCACAAGCTTCAAGAGTTCGGGAATGCGGCGCTGGGCCTCGGCTTTCGGCAGGTGATACAGATCGGCCAGCAGGAGGAGATGCTCCCGGCCCGTGAGAAACCGGTCGATGGCCCGCTCCTGCGGCACGTAGCCGATCAGGCGCCGCACGACATCCGCGTCCCGCACGACGTCGTGCCCCAGGACGAGGGCCTGTCCGCTCGTGGGGCGCAGCAATGTGATCAGGATGCGAAGCGTGGTGCTTTTACCGGCGCCGTTCGGGCCCAGCAGCCCGAAGATCTCCCCCGCATGGACCTGAAACGTCAGGTCGGCGACGGCGGGAATCGTGCCGTAGGTCTTGCACAGTTTGATGGTTTCGATCGCGACAGCCCGATGCATGGTGGAACCCGCCTACCCCCAGCCCTTGATCGTTCCACCCTGTTCATGCAGCATGAACTGGATCAGGTCGTTCAACCGGCGGGCGCGCTGCCGGAGGGATTCGGCTTCGAGCAGGAACTGCTTCTCGAGCGGGGTGCATTCCAGGCCGGCGGACAGATGATTGACCAGGATCTCGTCGGGAATGTCGAGCCGGAAGAATTCCCGCCACGTCACCGCATCGCCGGCCGTCCGCAGGTAGTCGCCGACCGCCCGCAGCAACTCGGCGCGCACCGACGCATCCAGCGACACATGGGTTTCCTCCTCCTTCAGCGCAATCCGCGCCTCGCGGTACGGCCGCTCGTAATACTGGTCGCGGATTTCGTACCGGCGCAGCCCCTGGAGCAGGATGTTGGAGCGCCCGTCCGGCAGCTGTTGCAGGCTGACGATGCGTCCCACGCAGCCCACCTCGAACATCGGCGGATTGCTGTCGTAATCCTGCTCCCACCCGTCCTTCAGCAAGGCGATGCCGATGCACTG
>JBFGRH010000092.1:0-7822 GCA_041563795.1 Nitrospiraceae bacterium
AGGCTGGATCGCCTGACGAGAAACCCCCCTGCCATTCGGAAGGGGGTCACGAGACTGTAAATGAGACTTGGACTGGCCACCAAGTTAGGTCGTATAGGCCCATCGTGATCCATTTGGAGACGGAACTGTAGCACAAGGAGTATTGACCACGCAAGAAAGCTAATAAATAGTGCAACAAAAACAATTAGATGTAGTGATATTCGACAACCCGCCAGAGCAAAGGCCTCTTCTTCATCCTCCTGCCATGGAAAGATGAGGGTGTCCGGAATCGCTCCACCAGATCATGCGCGATCGGATATTCCCTTTGTCTACAACAGCTTAGATCTCGAGTTGGCGGGAAGGAACACGTGGTAGAAAACGAGGCTGAGGGACCTTGTCAACGTTCGCTAGGTGTCGTCCCTGACAACCAAGGGATCGACCTGAAACTGATTTTCCAAACGATTGGCGACAGACTCGGCCTGCTGTTCAGAGGTAAAGCGGCCCACATGGACCCGATAACGGCGCCCTACGTCCAGATCAACGACCTCTATCCTGACATCTGAATACTGGCTCCTGAGCCTGGCCGCAAGGGTCCGGGCATTGTCCTGTTCTGCAAAGGACGCCACTTGAACTCGCAGGTATCCCATGGCCCCGGGCCGCCCCTGATAGGCCGTCACCCTGATCTCGACCTGGTCCGTCCCGTTGCCGACCATGCCGAGTGCCCGGGCGCCGGCCTGGGAGAGGTCGAGAATCCTGTTCTTGGCGAAAGGACCGCGATCGTTCACGCGCACGGTCACCGTCCTGCCGCTGGTCAACGACCGGACCTGCACCACGGAACCGAGGGGAAGGGTCCGATGGGCCGCGGTCAGCTGGTGCATGTCAAAGATTTCGCCGTTGGCGGTCTTGCGGCCATGAAAGCCGGGGCCATACCAAGAGGCCACCCCCCGCTCCACGTAGCCGACAGGATACCCGGCAGCCGGGGCATATCGGGGAGACGATCCGCAGCCGTAGAAGAGCAATGCCGGCAGGACGAGAAAGAGAACAGGAACGTGCCGCAAGACTTTCCTAGATCTCATCCAGGGATTCCCCGCGCAGGATATCCTGGGCCTTCTTCACGTCGGAGACCGAGAGCACCACGATCGCCCGCTTCCCCTCGCGCGACGGCGTGCAATAACCGCACGTAATGTTGACATGGGCGTCCCGCAGGTGCTGGGCCACCGTGCCCATCGCGCCCGGCTTGTTTTCCAGGCTGAGCACGAGCGCCTGCTCTTCATAGTAGTCGATTTTCTCTGATTGGAGCGCGGCGCGTCCCTTCTCGACATCCGAGACCAGCACGCGCATGTTGTCTTTCCCCGCGGCCTGGCCGGACTGCTCCCAGGCGCAGAAGGCCTTGATGTTCACGCCCTTGGACCCGAAGGCCTTGGCGATCCTCGCCAGCACCCCCGGCTTGCTTTCCAGGCTCAACACAAACTGCGTCGCGATCGGCATTTCGTTGTCGCCTCCCCTCTATCCGTTCTTATACCCGTAGAGCCAGCGCGCCGTCGTGCCTCCGACGTTCCGCACCGAGTGGGTCACCCGCGCCGGGATGAGCACCTCCTCGCCGGTTGCCGGCCGGAAGGACCGGCCCTGCATCTCCAATTCCAGCTCCCCTTCCAGGACCAGCAGGAGCTCATCGGTGGAATGGACATAGTCTTCCCACACTTGCCCCGGCGGGTCAACCCAGAGCCCGCAACTGAACCCGCGGGTACGCCACTCACGCTCGATCTGCGCCTGGTCGACCGCCACGGACGGATTATACTACTCCCCGGACGCTTCTAATGAGAAAGGGGACGCGGCAGGATGCCGCATCCCCTTTGCAACGCCGGCTGGCGCCCGAGGCGCGGCCCATCACGTCAGTTGAAACGCTCCATTGACGAAGGAATATTCATAGACGCCGTTGAGCGTGAGGTTGGATCGCAGGGCAACCCGTTCAGCCTCCACCCGGCGGCCCTTGGGCACGAAGACGAAAAGCGGAATGCCCAGCCCCAGGTCGTCCTGCCAGCGCCCGCTGGTGCCGGCGGCCGGCAGCGATTCTTCCGTTTCCACCTCCGCCACCCATTCCATCTTGTTGCGCCCGGCCCGGAACGTCCAGCCGATGATGTCCGCATCGATTCGGTCGGACTCGGCCCACCGGGCCCGCTCCTCGTCGGAATTGATCGTGATCTGGCACTGCCACGACCGGGCCCAGCGCTGCGCCACCAGATTGACCACCTGGTCGTGGATCGACGGGATGACGACGTCACGCGTGATCGTGTCCATCCGGTCTCTCCCTACGAACACCCGCTGGTGGCGCCGCAGGTCTCGCACTTCAGGCACGTGCCGTTGCGCACCATCGTGAACTGCTTGCATTCCGTGCAGGGATCCCCCTCGTAGCCCTTGAGCCGGGCCGTCTTCCGCTGCGACTGCACCGCCGTGGCCGTGAGCGTGACGGTTTCCCGCGTCATTTCCATCCGGGCGACGCCGGCCGCGTGGCCGTTGCCGTACCCGTTGCCGCTGTCCCCGCCCTGACGCTTGGGCAGGCGGCCCGTGTCGATGGCCAGCGAGGCCAGCGATTCGGCGTCCGCGGGCTCCCCGTCCACGCACTCGGGGTCCTGCTCGTCCTTCTTCATCGAATCCATCCGCAGGTCCTCCTCCTGCACCTGCGCGAGATCATTCCGGCCCAGGTAGGTGATCGCCAGCTCGCGGAAGATATAGTCGATGATCGAGGTGGACATCTTGATCCGGTCGTTGAGCTTGACCGGCCCGTTCGGCTCAAACCGCGTGAACACGAAGGCCTCGACGTATTCCTCGAGCGGCACGCCGTGCTGTAGCCCCAACGAGATGGCGATGGCAAAACAGTTCATCAGGCTGCGGAACGCCGCCCCCTCCTTGTGCATGTCGAGGAAAATTTCGCCGAGCGTGCCGTCGCCGTACTCGCCGGTGCGCAGGTAGATCTTGTGCCCGCCGACGATGGCCTTCTGCGTATAGCCGCAGCGCCGCTCCGGCATCCGGCGTCGGCGCCCGATGTAGCGCACCATCACGCGCTCGGTGATCTTCTCCGCCAGCTTCATCACATCGCCGCTGTCGATCTCGTCCCCCGCTTCCGTGGACGCATTCAGCGGCTGGCTGAGCTTGGAGCCGTCGCGGTAGAGCGCCACGGCCTTGTTCATCAGCCGCCACGCCAGCAGGTACGAATCCTTGACCTCCTCCACCGTCGCGTCCGCCGGCATGTTGATCGTCTTGCTGATCGCGCCGCTGATGAAGGGCTGCGCGGCCGCCATCATCCGGATGTGCGCGTCCACCGCGATATACCGCTTGCCGATCCGGCCGCACCGGTTGGCGCAATCGAACACCGGCAGGTGCTCGGGCTTCAGATGCGGCGCCCCCTCCACCGTCATGGTCCCGCAGCAGTAATCGTTGGCGGCCATGATCTGCTCCTGCGTGAAGCCGAACTCCCGGAGCATGTTGAAAGCCGGGTCGTTCAACTGCGCGTCGGAGAACCCCAGCTTCTCCCTGCAGAACTCCTCGCCGAGCGTGTACTTATTGAACGCGAACTGAATCTCGAAGGCCTGCCACAGCCCAGTTTCCAGGCAATCCAGCGCGGCGCCGTCGAACCCCTTGGCCTGCAGGGTCTCGTGGTTGATGAACGGCGCGCCCTTGAGCGTGCGCCGGCCGGTGCAGTACGTGACGATCTCCTGGATCTGCGCCTCGTTGTACCCCAGCGTCTGCAGCGCCGGCGGCAGGCTCTGGTTGATGATCTTGAAGTACCCGCCGCCCGCCAGCTTCTTGAATTTCACCAGCGCGAAGTCCGGTTCGATGCCGGTGGTGTCGCAATCCATGACCAGGCCGATGGTGCCGGTCGGCGCGATGCACGTCACCTGCGCGTTGCGGAACCCGTAGGCCGTGCCCAGTTCCAGCGCCCGGTCCCAGGCCCGTCGCGCGCCGATCAGCAGTTCCGGCGGACAGTGTTCCGGATGCACGCCCACGGGCTTGACGGTCAGCCCCTCGTATTCGTCCGGCGTCGCGTTGTAGGCCGCCCGGCGATGGTTCCGCATGACCCGCAGCATGTGCTCGCTGTTTTTCGCGTAGCCGTCGAACGGGCCCAGCTCGGCCGCCATCTCGGCGGACGTCGCGTAGGATTCGCCGGTCAGGATCGCCGTGATCGCGCCGCAGATCGCCAGCGCCTTGGGCGAGTCGTAGGGAATGCCCTGCCGCATCAGGACGGTGCCGAGGTTGGCATAGCCGAGCCCCAGCGTCCGGAAGATGAAGCTCTTCTGCGCGATCGGCTTGCTCGGGAAGGACGCCATCAGCACGCTGATCTCCAGCGCGATCGTCCAGAGCCGCACCGCGTGACGGAAGTCCTCAAGGTTGAACCGGCCGTCCGGCGTGTAGAACTGGCCCAGGTTCAGGGAGGCCAGGTTGCAGGCCGTGTCGTCCAGGAACATGTATTCGCTGCAAGGGTTGGACGCGTTGATCCGGCCGTCCTCGGGGCAGGTGTGCCACTCGTTGATCGTCGTGTCGTACTGGGTGCCGGGGTCCGCGCAGATCCAGGCCGCCCAGGCGATCCGATCCCACATCTCGCGCGCCTTGACCTTCTTGACGACCTTGCCGTCCGTCCGGCGCTTGAGCTCCCAATCGCCGTCCTTTTCCAGCGCCTCGAAGAACCCGTTGGGAATGCGGATGCTGTTGTTGGAATTCTGCCCCGACACCGTCTGGTAGGCCTTGCCGTCCCAGTTCACGTCATACTCGTGGAACAGGAAATGCGTGAAGCCTTCCCGGGCATAGACGAACATGCGCTGGATGTAGGCCTCCGGCACGTACGCCTGGCGCGCGGCGCGGATGGCGTCCTTCAGCCCTGGATTATTCGATAGCTCCGTCTCCACCGTCGTCCCGCCCCGGCCGTCCGGCACGTGGCAGGCCTTGAGGACCGCATTCAGGCGCTGCGCGCAGATTTTGGAGCCGGCCACCATGGCGGCCACCTTCTGTTCCTCGATCACTTTCCACTCGATGAATTCCTCGATGTCCGGATGATCCAGGTCGAGACAGACCATCTTCGCGGCGCGGCGCGTGGTGCCCCCGGACTTGATGGCCCCGGCGGCGCGATCACCGATCTTCAGGAACGACATCAGGCCGGAGGACCGGCCGCCGCCGGACAGCGGTTCGTTGTCGCCGCGGAGCTTGGAGAAGTTCGTGCCGGTTCCCGACCCGTACTTGAACAGCCGCGCCTCCCGGGTCCAGAGGTCCATGATGCCGCCTTCATTGACGAGATCGTCCTCGATGGACTGGATGAAACAGGCATGGGGCTGCGGGTGCTCGAAGGCATTGGTGGCCTTCGTCATGTGCTTGCTCTTGGGGTCCATGTAGTAGTGGCCCTGCGCGGGCCCCGAGAGCCCGTAGGCGAAATGCAGGCCGGTGTTGAACCATTGCGGAGAATTGGGAGCCGCCATCTGGCGCGCCAGCATGTGGCACGTTTCGTCGTAAAAGGCGTTGGCGTCCTCCTTGGTGTTGAAATAGCCGTAGGTCTTCCCCCAGTGCGTCCAGCAGCCGGCCAGCCGGTGGAACACCTGCCGGGCGTCACGCTCCCCTCCCAGCACCGGTTTTCCGTCAGGCCCGGTCAGAGGCTTGCCGTCAGGACCGGTCTGTGGGATGCCCGCCTTGCGGAAATACTTCTGAGCCAGAATATCGATGGCCAGTTGGGTCCACTGCTCGGGAATGTCGATATTGTCGACCTTGAAGACCACGGACCCGTCCGGGTTTCTGATCTCAGAGGAACGCTTCACGAACTGGATTCCCTCGTAGGGACCCTGCCCCTTTCGCGTAAATCGGCGTTCGATCCTCACGTCATCCCTCCTTCGCTTATTACAGCAGGCATCACCCGGCCACGCCCTTGGAATACCCAGCTGCCTGAGCGCTTCAGAAAATAAATAGACGGCTATCCCGAGACTCTGAGATTGCCGTCTATCCTATTGAAAATTCTAAGTAAGTACCGCTTCCTGGTGCTCTATCCTGCATCTCACGACTATGGGATAAGTCCATTATTCATCCCCGTAGGCGGCTAGGAAGCCAGTAAGACGGAAGGAATTAAAGTGGGTGGGAATATAGGCCTAAATCTGGGGCTTGTCAAGGGTATTTATACCACATATAGTGGTTTTATTGTGGATAGCTTGAAAAACCTGTGAATAGCGTGGTTTACGCTACTGAAGCGGCTTCGAGAACCATTCCGGACGGATTTATTAACAGAAAAAGGTTGTTGATTTGAGGTGGATTGCGGCGGATTCGCGGAGCCCAGAACTATTTCCGAAGAGCCGGAACCAGCTGTCCGACCTTGACCGTGATCTCGTCCACGCCCTCAAGGGGGATAAACTTGGAAGCGACCCCCACGACCACGACTTTCTGCCCCAGCACGTGGGACTCGAAGAGAGAAAAGAAGCCGAAGTTGCGGCGGTTGGTATGTTTCTGCAGCACCATCTCGATCAGCTTCGGTCCCTGCGACGCATAGAGGCCGTGGATCAGCATGCGTTCCTGCTCCGAGAGGGATGGATCCATCCGTCCCACCGCCAGATCAAGCTGGGCCTGGAGAAACGCTCCATAGTCCTTCGACGTCGGGTTGGTCATCACCAGGACGACACAGCAACCCAGCAGAATGACGACCACGGCAAGGCTCGTATTGCTCACGTCTCTCCCCGCTCTGAGACCGACTCATCTTGCGGCCCGTCGACGGACGAGTCAAGGCACGTTGACAATCGCGCCCCGGTCACCTATCGTGCGCGCCATCGCGCCGTGCACCGAACCGAGAAGGAGGAATTGTTATGTACGTCTGGAGCAAGAGCGTCGCCCTGGGTCTGCTGGCCGCCTGCGCCGTCCTGACCGGAATCTTTTTCCTGCAGGGACCCGGCGCCGCCGGGAGCAGCCTCAAGAGCCATACGACCTTCTGGATCACCCTGAACTATGCCGGCCTCGTCATCTGGCTGTTCATCTGGATGATCGATCAGGCCAACGTGCGCGGGAAAAACGTCTGGCTCTGGCTGGCGCCCTTCCTCTTCGCCCCCCTGCCCACGCTGATGCTCTATATCCTGGTCCTGCAGCGCAAGGCATCCTGACCGTTCCCGGGCGCCGGTCAGGCCGGCAGGTGGCGGCGCAAACGCCAGAGGGCCCACAGACCGGGCAGCGACGCCAGGAACGTGATGAAATAGAACGGCGCCCACCCGACCGCGTCGGCCAGATAGCCGGAGGGCGGCCCGACGAACACACGCCCCACCGACGCCAGCGCGGAGAGCAAGGCAAACTGGGTGGCCGTGTAGCGATGGTCGCAGAGGCCCATCATGAGGGCGACCAGCGCGGTGGTGCCCATGCCGCCTGACAGGTTTTCAATCGCCACGGCCGCCACCATCACGCCATAATTTTTTCCCACCTCCGCCAGCGCCATGAACGAGAGGTTCGAGCAGGCCTGCAGGAGGCCGAAGGCCATCAGGGACCGATAGAGCCCGAGGCGGTTGAGCAGCGCGCCGCCGATCAGCGCCCCCACGATCGTCGCGCCCAGCCCCATCCCCTTGTTCACCAAGCCGACGTCCGTCGGCGTAAACTGCACGCCCCGGATTAAAAACGCCGTCGTCAGGGAGGCGGCAAACGCGTCGCCGAACTTGTAGAGCACGATCAGCAGGAGCAGCCCCACCGCCAATTTCTTGGAAAAGAATTGTTGGATCGGGCCCAGCACGGCGTCGGACAGGCTCCGGGGAGGCCTTCCGGGATCGGACGGCTCCGGACTCGCCAGCGTTGCCGCCACGCCGACCAGGAGGCAGCCGGCCATGAGGATATAGGACGCATG
>JBFGRH010000093.1:0-7750 GCA_041563795.1 Nitrospiraceae bacterium
GTTTAGAGTCGGCGCAGCGATCTGTGGTGGTGCGGTCGATTCTAACACAAGAGGCTCAATATCTTAAGAAACCATCGAGACAGCCGAATGCGGACCTTAATTCTCCCTGGATAATTAGTCCTGATAACTGCGCGTTGCGATGTGGAAATCATTCACGACCAGAAAGTTAACCAAATGTTGTCAATAACGGTCAATTATTGTCACTAGTGATTAACCATGAGTAGAAAAACGAGGCTATTTTTGACAGTGGTTAGTGCCGCACCTATACTTCCAACACCCCTTTTGAAGCGATTGGGTGAAGCGTTTGACAATGGACTGCCCATGATGAATCGGCCAAGAAATAAAGAGAATTTCAACCACGTGTATCCGTTCGGAAACACCATTTACAGCCGCATCGCGACCGCCATCGTCCTCCTTCTGCTTGGAGCTTCCACCGCTTGGGCCGACAATCCACAGGCAACAGGTCAAATCGATATCGGCATCTTCACGGCCGTCGAAGGCAAGGTGGCCGTCACCCATCCGGGCCTGCAGAGTGCCATCCCCGCAAAGATCCAGGACGGGGTGCTCTTCAAGGACGTGATTGAAACGGGCGAGGAGTCGCGCAGCAAGGCGCTGTTGAATGACGACAGCATCCTGACTGTCGGCGAACACAGCCGCGTTGAGATCACCGAGCACATCTACGATCCCAGCAAGGGCGTCCGCAGCGTGGTGCTCAACCTGATCGAGGGCAAGGTCCGCGCGCTGGTCGGCAAGGCCTTTACCGGGTCCGGCTCCAAGTTCGAAATTCACACGCCCTCTGCCGTGGCTGCCGCGCGCGGCACCTACTTCATCGTCTTTCATGTCAACGGTGTCAGCGGCATCACCAACGTCGGCACGCACGGCAATGTGGATTTCTCATCGGGCGGGCGCACCGTGAATGTTGCGCCCGGGACTTTTTCTGTCACGCCGCCTGGGGGCGGAGCCCCCACACCGCCCGCGGTCAACACGGGGGGCACCGTGCCGCCGCAAGTGGTCGCCGCCGTGCAGGGGACGGAGGTCAAAGACAGCCCGAAGGAGGAAAGCCCTAAACACGCGGCGGCGGCATCAGGAGGTACGGCACCAGTTCAGTTTCCTTCGGCAACTGCCAGTGTGCCGGCTGCTACGAGCGGGGTTTCGGCAAGTACAACGGGTACAGTGTCAACAGCTGGGACGACTACGACAACCACCACAGTGATTGTTCCCTCCGTCACATCTGGTGCAGTTGCATCATCTCCTCCTCCGCCGCCGCCGCCGTCACCAAGTCCTTCCCCGAGTCCTCCGCCTCCGCCTCCGCCTCCACCTCCGCCACCTCCTCCGGTGACGCCGCCGCCTCCGCCACCTCCTCCAGTGGCGCCGCCGTCGGTACCGCCCGGTCATGGGGGGCCAAACCCCGGCCAGGGATCTGGCCATAGTCAGGGTGGTGGTGTCGGAGTGGGAGGGAAATCTAATCCGGGTGGGCACTAGAGTAACGGATTCTCCTTATAAAGCAGCAGCGCCACGCCGTGAAAGAGCTGCGCCAAGCGCAGAGGGAGGAACGCAGGGCCGATCGACGGAACAGGTAAAGAGACTGATCAAAAGCCAATGCGAGTGTATTTAGAGCCGCACTAGCAGCGACATCGGAGGGCCTCCGGTTCCACAATAGGATCGGAGGCCTTTTCATATCTTTCAGTAGCCGGCGGCGCACACCCTATTGAAAGTCCCCCGCCCACTCCCTATAATTCAGCCCATCCCATACTGCTTAGGAGACCGATCTGTGCTTGCCAGGGTCTTGAGCGCGGCAGTGGTTGGCCTCGACGCCCACCTGGTCGAAGTCGAGGTGGACATCACCGGTGGTCTCCCGCAATTTTCCATCGTCGGGCTGCCGGATGCGACGGTGCGGGAAAGTCGCGATCGTGTCCGAGCCGCCTTGAAGAACACCGGCTTTGGCTTTCCCATTAAAAAAGTCACGGTCAACCTGGCGCCGGCTGACCTGAAGAAGGAAGGATCCGGGCTGGATCTGGCCATCGCGATCGCCATCCTGGTTGCCCAGGAGGTCCTGCCGGCTGAGGCGGTCCAGGAGCGGGTCCTCGTGGGAGAGCTCTCGCTGGATGGCCGCATCAAGCCCATCACCGGGGCCCTGTCGATCGGGCTGGCCTGCCGCGACGCCCATCCGCTCCTGCTGCCTGGCGAGAACGCCGCCGAAGCCGCAGTGGTCGAAGATCTGAACGCCTATCCCGTACGGACATTGACCGAAGCGGTTGAGTTCCTGCGCGGCGCTCTCTCGATTGAGGCCATGTCCATCGACCGGACCCGGTTATTCGCCGCACCCCTGGCGGAAGACGAAGACTTCTGCGATGTCAGGGGGCAGGAGCATGCCAAGCGGGCGCTCGAAGTCGCCGCGGCCGGCGGACACAATGTGCTGATGATCGGCCCGCCGGGAGGGGGCAAGACCATGCTGGCGCGGCGGCTCCCCGGCGTGTTGCCGCCGATGGAGCCGGAGGAGGCCATCGATGCCACCCGCGTGCACAGCGTGGCCGGACTCTTGGCCAACGGCACACCCGTCCTCACCGCACGCCCCTTTCGCGCCCCGCACCACGGGATCTCGGATGCCGGCCTGGTCGGTGGCGGGGCCATCCCAAGGCCCGGCGAAGTCTCCCTGGCGCACCACGGGGTCTTGTTCCTGGACGAGATTCCGGAGTTCAAGCGTCATGTGCTGGAGGGGCTGCGCCAGCCGCTGGAGGACGGCCTGGTCTCGGTCACCCGCGCCAGCGCCTCCATCCGTTATCCGGCCCGGTTCATGCTCGTGGCGGCGATGAACCCCTGTCCCTGCGGATACTATGGGGACCGCACGCGGGAATGCCGGTGCACGCCCCACCAGGTGCGCCGCTACCGCGCGCGACTGTCGGGGCCGCTGCTGGACCGCCTGGATATTCATCTCGATGTGCCCCCGGTGCCGGTGCGCGAGCTGGGCGGGGAGAGCCGCCAGGAACCGTCCGCCTCCATCCGCGCCCGCGTGGTGGCGGCACGCGCACGTCAAACGGCCCGCTACCGGAACGAACGGCTCTATTGCAATGCCCAGTTGAAACCCCGGCACCTCAGGAAGTATTGTGCCATCGGCGCGCCCGCCAAGGAGCTGCTGGAACAGGCGATGACGCGCCTGGGATTGTCCGCGCGGGCCTACGGGCGCATTCTTCGGGTTGCGCGCACCATCGCTGATCTGGCAGACTCTGCCACGATAGAGGCCGCGCATGTGGCGGAAGCCATTCAATACAGGAGCCTCGACCGGCAGGGCGACCTGCCGTGACACGGTAGATCATGAACTCGCTCAGAATTTTTGCCTGGTGGTTCATCGTCGGCTCGACGATGGCCCTGTCCGTGATCATGCTCCAGGGGGGCATCCGTGAAGTGGTGCAGGAGGAGGGCCCCCTGTGGGAAGTGAAGCTGGCCGAACTGCTCACCGCCATTGCCGGCGGCGGGATGCTGTCCGGATGCATCGCGTTGATTCTGAATCGGATCAAGAAACCGTAACAAACCGTAGGAGGCTGCGCGACAGGATATGGACCTTGAAATCGGCTCTAACGTGTATCGCAACACCGACGGAACGGTCGAGGTCGAGGGCGTTCCTCAGCTGACCGTGACCCCGCCAAAAAAGGACGGTCCGCCCATCGTCAATTTCGTGACCTTCGACACGGGGGGGCGGATGACGTCCAAGATGGTCGAAAGCACCATGCAGTTCAATGAGCGGCGGTCCCTGGATCTCACCAGGACACAGGCCGGGATCAAGCTGACGCATGCCGATTCCGGCAAGGTCGTTCTTCACGTTGAGATGAAGTCGCCGGATTACGTCGTGGTCAAGGAGGCGAACTTCGTCACCGCCAAGGGCCATACGCTGGATGTGTCATTGGTGGAATGGAAGGTCGGCAAGAGCCGGATGAGCGGGACCACCACGGACGTCAAAGGGGGCGCGGTCTCCATCGGGTGAGCGTCACGGCTCGGCGGCCGCCCGGCTCAGGCCTGGCCGGCTTCGGCGGAGGGAACCACCACGAGCTGTTCGTTCTTCGTATCCAGCGTGACCGTATCCCCGTCACGCAGTTCGCCCTTCACCAACAACCGCGCGATCGGCGTTTCCACTTCCTGTTGAATCAGCCGCTTGAGGGGCCGCGCGCCGTACACGGGGTCGTACCCCCTGGTCGCCAGGCTGGCGATCGCGGCGGGCGTGAGCTTCAGCGGGATGCGGCGATCCAGCAGCCGCTCGCGGAGCCGCGTCAGCTGGATCTCCACGATCTTGCCCAGATGCTCGGCCGAGAGCGGATGGAAGACGACCGTTTCGTCGACCCGGTTCAAGAACTCCGGCCGGAAATGACCCCGCAATTCCGCCAGCACCAGGCTCCGCATTTCGTCGTACGCGGCGCGGCGGTTCTGCGCCTCCAGAATTTCCTGACTTCCCACGTTGGACGTCATGATCAGCACGGTGTTCTTGAAATCCACCGTGCGGCCTTGCGAGTCGGTCAGCCGTCCGTCGTCCAAGACTTGCAGGAGCACGTTGAACACGTCGTGATGGGCTTTTTCGATCTCGTCAAACAGGATCACCGCGAAGGGATGCCGCCGGACGGCCTCCGTGAGCTGCCCGCCCTCGTCGTAGCCGATATAGCCGGGCGGGGCGCCGATCAGCCGGGCGACGGTGTGCTTTTCCATGTATTCGGACATGTCGATCCGGACAAGGTTCCCCTCGTCGTCGAACAGCGTGGCGGCCAGGGCCCGCGCCAGTTCGGTTTTCCCCACGCCGGTCGGACCCAGGAAGAGAAACGAGCCGATCGGGCGGTTGGGGTCCTTGATGCCCGAGCGGGCGCGCAGGACCGCATCGGCCACGGCCTTGACGGCTTCGTCCTGTCCCACCACGCGGCGGTGCAGTAATTCCTCCAGCCGAAGCAGTTTTTCCAACTCGCCTTCCAGCAACCGCGTCACGGGGATGCCGGTCCATCGGGCCACGACCAGCGCGATATCCTCCTCGTCCACCTCTTCCTTGAGCAGCCGGCTCTCGCCCTGTTTCTTGACCAGGTGCTGCTCCTCGGCTTCGAGTTCACGCTCCAGGCGGGGCAGTTCACCGTACCGGAGCTCGGCCACCCGGTTCAGGTCATAGGCCCGTTCCGCCTGTTCAATCTGCTGCTTGACCTGTTCAATCTGCTGCCGGATGTCCCTCAGGCGGCAGACGGAGGCCTTCTCGGTCTCCCAGCGGGTCTTCAGTGCGTCACGGGCCGCGATCTTGTCGGCCAGTTCGGCCTCAAGCGTATCGAGCCGGGCGCGGCTGGCCTTGTCGCTCTCCTTGCGGAGCGCCTCGCGCTCGATTTCCAATTGCATCACCTTGCGGGAGACTTCGTCGAGTTCGGCCGGCAGACTGTCGATCTCCGTGCGGAGGCGCGCCGCGGCTTCATCCACGAGGTCGATCGCCTTGTCTGGCAGGAACCGGTCGGCGATGTAGCGGTGCGACAGTTTTGCGGCCGCGACCAGGGCGGCATCCTTGATGCGGACTCCGTGATGGACCTCGTACCGCTCCTTGAGCCCGCGCAGGATCGAAATGGTGTCTTCGATCGACGGCTGATCCACCATCACCGGCTGGAAGCGCCGCTCCAGCGCCGCGTCTTTCTCGATGTGCTTCCGGTATTCGTCCAGGGTCGTGGCGCCGATCATGTGCAGTTCGCCACGGGCCAGCATCGGCTTCAGGAGGTTGGCTGCGTCCATGGACCCCTCGGCCGCCCCGGCTCCGACCACGGTGTGCAGCTCGTCGATGAACAGGAGGACCTGGCCCTGGGCCGCCTGGATCTCCTTCAGGACGGCCTTGAGCCGCTCCTCGAATTCGCCCCGGAATTTTGCGCCGGCCACCAGCGCGCCCATGTCGAGGGCCACGACCCGTTTCTGTTTCAACCCTTCCGGGACGTCTCCCTTGACGATGCGTTGCGCCAACCCCTCGACAATGGCCGTCTTTCCGACGCCCGGTTCGCCGATCAACACGGGGTTGTTCTTGGTGCGCCGCGAGAGAATCTGGATCGTCCGGCGGATCTCGTCGTCGCGCCCGATCACGGGGTCGAGCTTGCCCATGCCGGCGAGCTTCGTCAGGTCGCGGCCGTACTTTTCAAGGGACTGGTAGGTGCCTTCCGGGTCCTGGCTGGTCACACGCTGATGGCCCCGAACCTGCTGCAGAGCGGGAAGCATCTTGTTGCGGGTCAGCCCCAGCTTTTTGAAGACGCCGCCTTCCTCGACCATGGCCAGGAGGACATGCTCGACGCTGAGGTACTCGTCCTTCAGCCCCTTCATCTCCTGCTCAGCCTGTGTCAGCACCTTGGAGAGGCGGTTGGCGATATGGATCTGGCCGGGAGCGGCTCCGGAACCCTGGACCTGCGGCAGCTTGGCGAGGGCCTGCTCCGCGGCGGCCTGAACAGCCGATGTGGCCACCCCGGCACGGTCAAGCAGGGGAGCAGCGAGCCCATCGGGCTGCTCCAACAGCGCAAGCAGGAGGTGCTCCACATCGATGCCCTGATGATGGCGCCGCATCGCTTGGGCGGACGCGGCCTGCAGGGCCTCCTGGAGCTTGAGGGTCATGCGGTTAAGGTCCATGGATCGCGAGCTCTCCTAGCTATTGAACATTTGTGATCGCATGAGACATGGATAAGCATGGGAAGGGGAGAAGTCAACAGATGAATGGATCCAAAGGCGGCATAAACCAATGGAAAAAGAAGAAATCACTGGAGGGGCTTACTGCGGCGTCCTCGAAGCTAAAGGACGCCGCACCTCGCAAGCGCGGATTAGATTGGGCCGCAAGGAACTTGAGGTGTTTCTCCGGTGCCCTCAATTTCGATAAGACGATACTAAGGCACCGGCTCAACCGAAGGTTGGTATGGAGCTGGCGAGAGGAATTGAACCTCCAACCTGCGGTTTACAAAACCGCTGCTCTGCCATTGAGCTACGCCAGCCCGGCAAAATATTCACACATTTTATCGGCGTGAGCAAGCAATAGCCGCGACGCCCGGGGTTCGCATTCTGCCAACAATTTAACACGCCCGTAACATTGCGGTTATTGATTCGCAACCCCCGCTTGCTAGATTTATACGTGACACTCATGCAACCACTGTCCAACGAGGGGGTTAACTGATGATGCTACCAAGGCGAGACAAGAGGGATGCAGAACCCATGACCTCGAACAGGGGACTGTTCTTCGCCGTCACGCTCCTTGCCGCGATCATTGCGGCGCCGGTCGCGCAGGCCGCATCCCCAATCCGGCAGGCTGTCACACCGACCGTGCATCCTGAGCTGGTCTCGTACGAGTCCAATGCCGACGTGTCCGGGCAGTTGATCATTGCCGGTTCCGAGACGATGCAGCCCGTCCTTGCCAAGCTCGCAGCGGCGTTTACCAGGCGGCATCCGCAAGTCAACTTTACGATCGAAGCGCTCGGGTCCACCGAAGGGATCAGGGAATTTGCCCTGGGTCTATCCCTGCAGCGGCGGGGCGACAAGTCCCGCGACGGTCACCTTGGCGGGGGGACTGCCAACCTCCTCGCGAGCTCACGCCCGCTGTCGAGGGAGGAATTAAGAGTATTCGTGGCGCACCACGGGAATGAGCCGCTTGAGTTCCCCATCGCCATGGATGCGGTGACGATCTACGTCAACACCCAAAACCCGATCAAGGGCCTCACGCTCGCGCAGGTTGATGCGATCTTCGGCAGCTCCCGCAATCGGGGAGCCGCTGCCGACATCACCA
>JBFGRH010000094.1:0-7651 GCA_041563795.1 Nitrospiraceae bacterium
CCTCCCCTCTCTTACCCATCAGTTGCAGCAATTCTGTAAGGAGCGATCTTGATTTCCAAGTCCGCCATGGCTCTGGAGGATCAAGGAGAATATTCCACCCATTTTTTGTAATAACTATAACTCCAACACCAATGCTAACGAAAAGCAGACCAAACACGATCTCGTTAAGCAACCGATATGTACTCAATTCGCTCAACATGATTTCGGCTTACCTAATCACGCTTTCGCATGCGTTCCGCCAGATCGAGCAGGACGCCCTCGCGTAATCCATAATCGCTGACCAGCCCTTCGGTAAACCCCAGCGTTTCCATGACGCCGTGCAGGATCAGCGTGCCGGCCACGACCACGTCCTCGCGGCCTCCTTCGAGGCCCGGCATCTCCCGGCGCTGCGCTTTCGTCCGGCCCAGGATATCCCACTCGAGCCCGCGGATCGTGTCCAGGCTCAGTCGGTAATTGTGGATGCGTTGCGATTCGTAGGTGGAGAGCTTCTGCGCCATGGCCGCGAGCGTCGTGATGCTGCCGGCCGTTCCGATGAAGGTCACGCCGTGGAGGTCCCCGAGCAATGTCCGAACCTGCTCCGTTTCCTTCTGGATGAGCTCGCGGGTCGCCTGGATTTGATGCGTGGTCGGCGGATCGCTCGTCAGCAGGCGCTCCGTCAGCCGGACCACGCCAATCTCAATCGAGTGCATGACCGGCTCGTGACCCGGACGGTCCAGGATAAACTCCGTGCTGCCGCCGCCGATATCCAGCCCCAGCATGCTGGAGACGCCGGCCGGCAATCCGGAGCGGATACCCAGCAGCGTCCGCCGCGCCTCTTCCTCACCGCTGATGATTTCGACCTCGAACCCGACCTCCTGCTTGACCCGCCCGAGAAATTCCTCCCGGTTGCGGGCTTCGCGCACGGCGCTGGTGGCCACGGCAAGCTGCGCCTCCACGTGATGGGAATTGATCACGCCGCGCCAGTCGCGCAGGGTTTCGATCACGCGTGCCATGGCGTCCGGACGGAGCATCCGGTCCTGGTCCACGCCCTCCCCCAGGCGCAGGATCCGCCGGTCCGAATGCACCTCGGTCAGCCGGCCGTCGCCCTCCACGCGGCCGACGAGCAACCGGCAGGTCAGGGTCCCTATGTCAATTCCAGCCAGGAGCATGGGGGGTCAGCGTGTGGTTCCCGGTGGGTCGATCCCCTGGATCTCGTCCATTTCGGCCAGTAGCTTTTCCCGCTCCGCCTTCAGCGTCGAGACCTGCTGGGCAAGCTGATTGACCTCGCGATCCGAGAGGATCTGTTCGGACGACTCGCCACGTTCGTGCAGCTCCACCGCCCGCTCACCGATCTCGCCGTGAAGGTCCTTGATGCGTTCATCGAGCTTGCGGAGGTCCAGCCGCAGCCGGAGCATCTCGGTTTCTTCCAGGGCGCGCGTGGCCGCCTTGGCGGTGCCGTACCGCATCGACACCCACCCGGCCCTGACATCGTGCTTCATGCGTTGCAACAATCCCATAGTCACTCCTGTATTTAACTGACCGATCCCAGCACCAGCTTCGTCTTCCACCGCCGCAGCATGGCCTCACGCGCCGCCTGATGCCCCGGCGCCGAAAGCCGGGGATCTGCGCGCACCAGGGACTGCGCTTCGTGCCGCGCCTGTTCCAGCAGCGCGTGGTCACGGATCAGATTGGCGACGCGAAACTCGGGCACGCCCCATTGCCGGGAACCGAAAAATTCTCCCGGCCCGCGCAGGCGCAGGTCCTCTTCGGCGATCACAAACCCGTCGCCCGATCGCACCAACGCGTCGAGCCGGCGGCGGGCCGCGGTCGAATCGGGGCCGGCCGCCAGGGAGGCCAGGAGCAGGCAGTACGATTGTTGTGCGCTGCGCCCCACGCGGCCCCGCAGTTGATGGAGTTGCGCCAGCCCGAACCGCTCCGCATGCTCGACGAGCATCACGGAGGCGTTCGGCACATCCACCCCGACCTCGATGACCGTCGTCGCGACCAGCACCTGGATCTCCCCGGCCTTGAACGATGCCATTGTGCGCTCTTTTTCCTCGCCTTTCATCCGGCCGTGCAGCAGGCCGACACGCACGGACCGGAAGACCGAGGCCTGCAACCGTGCGGCCCCCTCGACCGCCGCGCGCAGGTCGACCTTCTCCGACTCCTCCACCAGCGGATAGACGATATACACCTGCCGGCCGGCCCGCACCTCCTGCTGCGCAAACTGATAGGCCCGGGCCCGTTCGACCTCTTCAAAGACCTTTGTCCGGATCGGCTTGCGCCCGGGCGGCAGCGCGTCGATCACCGACACCTCCAGGTCGCCGTACACGGTCATGGCCAGCGTGCGCGGAATCGGCGTGGCCGTCAACACCAGCACATCCGGGCGGTATCCCTTGGCCAGCAGCGTCCTGCGCTGGAGCACGCCGAACTTGTGCTGTTCGTCGATCACCACGAGGCCCAGCCTGGCGAACTTCACGTGCCTCTGGATCAGGGCGTGCGTCCCGATCGCGATCTGCACCTCGCCACCCTCGATTTGCTTGCGTACCGCCGCGCGCGTCTTCGGCGTGCCGCCGCCGGTCAGGAGCGCCGCCGTGAGCCCCAGCCCCTCCAGCAGGCGGCGCATGTTGAGATAATGCTGCTCGGCCAGGATCTCCGTCGGCACCATCAGCGCGGCCTGGCAGCCGGATCCGCAAGCCGTCACCATGGCCAGCAGCGCCACCACCGTTTTCCCGCAGCCCACGTCGCCCTGGATCAGCCGGTTCATCGGGCGCGGAGACGCCATGTCCTGCTGGATCTCCGACAGCACCCGCTCCTGCGCCTGCGTCAGGCGGAACGGCAGCAGCGCGCGCAGCTTGCCGGCCAGCGGCGTGGTCGTGTCGAACCGGACGCCCTTGGGTTCCTCCTTGACCGATTGCTGCTGGGAGGCCAGCCCCAGCTGCAGCAGGAAAAATTCCTCGAACGCCAGGCGCCGGTGCGCGGGCGTCACCCCCTGGTTGAGCGCGTCGAGATCGCCCGGCGACTGGGGAAAATGCGCCTCCCGGAGCGCCGCCCGGATGGGCAGCAGCCGCTGCCGCGAGCGGACGTCGGCCGGCACCACGTCGGCCATTCCGTCCAGGTAATGATCGAGCAGGCCCTTGATCAAGGTGCGCAGCTGGCGGCTCGTCAATCCCTTCGTCTCGGGATACACCGGGACGATCCGGCCGACATGCAGCGGCGCATCCTCGTCGTCCAGCACTTCGTACTGCGGCACGTCCATCCGGAGATCCGTCCACCCCTTGCGGCCGGCCTGGACCGTTCCGCTGACCATGACCTTCCGGCCCGGCTTGAACACATCTTCCAGGTACGGCTGGTTGAAATACACGCATTGCAGCGCCCCGGTCTCATCTTCAATCGTCATGTTCAGCACCGTCATGCGCCGGCGTGGAATCCGGTTCATCCGGACGCGCCCGACCGTCCCGCTGACCGTGGCGGTCACACCGGGCACGAGTTGCCCGATCGGCAGCAGCGACGACCGGTCGTCGTAGCGCCGCGGCACGTACCAGAGCGCCTCCTCTACCGTCGCCACGCCCAGCTTGGCCAGCAGCGCCGCGCGCTTCGGCCCCACGCCCTTGGCGAACTGGACCGGGAGATTCCAGAGTTCGGCCGGTGGGGCCTGGGCGGCCGGCGTCCGTTCGAAGACATCCGGCGCGTTGAGCCGGCTCAGGACCGCCTGGGCCTGCTCGACCCGCTGCCGGCGCTCGGCCGGATCGATCAGGGAATCGAAATCGCCGAACAGGGCCCGCAGTCCCAGCAGTTCCGTTTCCACGTGGGGTGGATAGATCTCGCCGGCCAGCGCATCGAGCACCTGCGTGGACACGAAGGGACCCAGGCTTTTCACGTTGCCGAGGTGCGCGTAGGCATCCCGGCTGGCAAATTCAATGGGGCGGGCGAGGCGCTGCACGAGCTGCTGCAGACGCTCCAGGCGGGTCGGCGGCGATGCGGGCAACTTGTCAGGCAAAGCGTGGCTATGTTAGCATAGCCACGGTTTCGAACAAAGAAGGCGCTTCAACGAGAGAAGGAGTTTCCAACGTGGCATTCACGTGTGATATCTGCAGCAAGGGGCCTCAAGCCGGGCACAACGTCAGTCACGCGAACAACAAGACTAAGCGGGTCTTCAATCCCAATTTGCAGACCATCAAGGCCTTGATCAACGGCGCGCCGAAGCGGATCCGGGTCTGTACCCGGTGCCTCCGCTCCGGATACGTCAAAAAGTCCGTCTAAGTCGAAGCGTCGCAGCGAGTTGTCAGTCCTCAGTGCTCAGTTTCCGGAACTGATTACTGAGAACTGATCACTGGAGAATCCTTCTCCTCCTTCGGCGTCTTGACGATCAGGTACGAGAGTCCGCCTCCCATCCCCATCATCGCGAGAATCAGCAGGGACCCGGCCGCCCAGACCTGCGGCGGCGTCAGGCCCATGGCTACATTCACAAAACTGAGCAGCCACAACCCCAGGGCGACCAGGAACAGGTGCTTGAACCGTTGGACTTTGGCCAGGCACCCGCTGATCGTAAACCCCACGGTACCCCAGAAAATGTTGGAGAGGCCGATCACGAGCGGCGTGACTTCCCCGCCCATGGCCTGGATGATCTGCGCGGCGGCAAAGCTGCTCGCCACCACCAGGCCGAATACGATGGAGACGTCACGGGCAATGGCGATGAAGTTGAAGGGCATGGGAACTCCCGATCATATTAAGGGTTTTATCCGCCGCCTTAATTACGATAAGACCTGAATAGGCGGCGGCACGCACAAGCTATTATGACGAAACTTTAACACCAAATTAAGGGTTTTCTCCGTCGCCTCAGTTACGATAAAGCGCTAAAGAGGCGACGGCTCAACCGAAGGTTGGTATGGAGCGGGCGATGGGATTTGAACCCACTCCGTCGCCGGCTCGGCCCTGAAGCCTGCCTCGCCGACTCCTACAGAGGGGGCCAGCCCCCTCGTATCTCCCCACGAAGGGGGCACACCCCCTTCGGATCCCCCACGTCGTGGGTTCTAATCCACGACAGGCACGTGGCTCATGATTGACGCTTCACACGCGAAGAGGAACGGTGTTTTGGAGCGGGCGATGGGATTTGAACCCACGACAACTTGCTTGGGAAGCAAGGACTCTACCACTGAGCTACGCCCGCCCCGGGTTCGACGAGGACCACTAACGTGGTCGCATCGTACAGGCGCATAGACGGCAAGTCAAGGAAGCGGCTACGCCTTGAATGTGACCAGCGCGAACTTGCGGCGGCCGATGCGGAGCCGGTATTGCCGGCCCGGGGTCAGGGCGATCATCGTATTGGGGTCCTGCTGCCGCTGATCATCGACCTCGATCCCACCCTGCACGACCAGCCGCCGCGCCTCGCTCTTGCTCGTCACCAGCCCGGTCTTGGCCACCAGGTCCACGATGCCGATTGACGGCGCCGCGCCGTCCTTGACGTCGGCCTTGGTCAGCGTGATCGTCGCGT
The DNA here is from genome assembly GCA_041563795.1 of Nitrospiraceae bacterium. Classification (GTDB taxonomy): domain Bacteria; phylum Nitrospirota; class Nitrospiria; order Nitrospirales; family Nitrospiraceae; genus 2-02-FULL-62-14. The sequence goes on from JBFGRH010000094.1 coordinate 5,474, forward strand.
CCGGTTCGGCCGGAAATTCCTTCTCCTGGAATTTCTGCTGGAACGACGTGCGTGCCTTCACGCCGGCCTCCTCGCCGTGGTACCGGCCCACGATCTGCGCGGCCAGGGCTTGCTTGGCCTCCATCGGATGCAGGGCCTTCACGCGGCCCAGATCCTCCGTCGTCAGCAATTCGTAGTACCGCAGCATCAGCGCATCGCTGATGGACATGAGCTTGCCGAACATGTCTTCCGGCGCATCCTCCAGCGCGATATAGTTACCCGTGCTCTTGCTCATCTTCTTGATGCCGTCGGTGCCTTCCAGCAGCGGCATCGTCAGCACCACCTGCGCCTCCTGCCCGTAGTCGCGCTGGAGATCGCGCCCGACCAGCAGGTTGAATTTCTGGTCGGTGCCTCCCAGCTCCACGTCCGATTTCAGCGCCACCGAGTCGTAGCCCTGGATGAGCGGGTACATGAACTCGTGCACGCTGATCGGCTTCTGCTCCTGGTACCGCTTGCGGAAATCATCCCGCTCCAGCATCCGCGCCACGCGATAGTGGGCGGTGATGGCGATCAGCTCCTCCGCCTTCATCGGGCTCATCCACCGGCTGTTGAAGTCCACGGTCGTTGTCTTGGGATCGAGGATTTTGAAGATCTGCCGCTCGTAGGTCTTGGCGTTTTTCAGCACCTGCTCCTTGGTCAGCGCCACGCGGGTTTCGGACACCCCGGTGGGGTCGCCGATCATGCCGGTGAAATCGCCGATCAGGAAGATCACGTGATGGCCCAGGTCCTGAAAATGTTTGAGCTTGTGGATCAGGACCGTATGGCCCAGGTGCAGGTCGGGCGCCGTCGGGTCGAACCCGGCCTTGATCCGCAGCGGGCGCTTTTCTTTCAAGGAGCGGGCCAGCTTGGCTTCCAGCTCGTTCTGCTGAATCACCTCCACGGCCCCGCGGAGGATCAACTCCATTTGTCTCGTTAGTTCGTTCATGTTTTGATCGTCACCAGAGGCCGGAGTTGCTCCAATCGCTTTTTCCCGATCCCCTTGACCCCCTGCAGGTCCTCCACGCTCCGGTACCGGCCATGCGCCTTGCGCCACTCGACCATGCGCTGCGCCAGGACCGGACCGACACCCGGCAGCATGGTCAGCTCATCCACGCTGGCCCGGTTGAGATCGACCTTTGAGGGTGCCGTGGCGGCCACGGACCCAGGAGGCGGCGTGGCCTGCACGGTCATCGGCTGATTCGGCTCCGCCTGCGAGGGGGCGTCCTTCGTCGGCGCGGGCCAGCCGATCCACAGCACCACGGCAATCGTCGCGGCCAGCATGGCGCCCTTGATCAGGAGCGACCGCGCCATCTTATGCCTTCTTTCTCGCCATGTGGATCGCCATCCCCTCGACATCCTCGGCCGCCTCCATGAGGCCTTCCGAGAGGGTGGGATGGGCGTGGATCATCTCGGCCACCTGCGCCGGGGTCGCCCCCATGTGCATCGCCATGGCCGCCTCGTGAACCAGGTCGGCAGCATGCGACCCGACGATGTGCACGCCCAGGATATTCTGCGTCTTGGCGTCGGCGATGATCTTGAACAGGCCGGTAATGTCGCCCGAGCCCTGTGCCTTGCCCAGGGCCGCGTACCGAAACCGACCGATCTTGATGTCCGCATCAGGGTTGCGCCCGACCTCCTGGACCTTCACCCGCGCCTGCTGCTCCGTCAGGCCGACCCGCCCGACTTCCGGCAACGTGAAGATACCGGCCGGAATCAGGTTGTAGCTCACCTTGCTCGTGTGGCCGAGAATATTCTGGACGGCCACCTTCCCCTGTGCCGAGGCCACGTGCGCCAGCATCGCCTTCCCGACGACATCCCCGATCGCGTAGACCCCCCGCACGTTGGTTTCCATCCGGTCGTTGACGAGAATCTCCCCCCTGGTTCCCACCTGCACCCCCGCCTTCTCCAGTCCGATGTTCTTCGAGTTGAACCCGCGCCCGACCGACACGAGCACCTGGTCGGATTCGACCACGGTGCCATCCTTGAGCGTGGCCTTCACGACGCCCGGCTGCCGGTCGACCTTCTCCACGGTCGTGCCGACGGACAGCTCGACGCCGCGCTTTTTCAGCTCGCGGGCCATGAAGGAAGCGAGTTCCTCGTCCTCGAGGGGAAGGATCTGCGGCAGCATCTCCACCAGCGTCACCTTCGTCCCCAGGCCGC
>JBFGRH010000095.1:0-7626 GCA_041563795.1 Nitrospiraceae bacterium
AACCTGCTCTACTACGATTCCACGAGCACGAACGACGGGCACGTGACCATCAAGCTTTCGTTCGAGATCGGGACGGACGTGGACATCGCGACCGTTCAGACGCAGAACCGGGTCAAGCTCGCCGAGCCGCAGCTTCCCCCGGAGGTGATCCGCCGGGGCATCTCGATCAAAAAAACGTCGCCCGACCTGCTCCTGGTCATCACGATCGAGTCGCAGGACCCTCGCTACGACCAGCTCTTCCTGTCGAATTTCGCGATCCTGCGTGTCCTCGACAACGTCAAACGGCTCCAGGGGGTGGGCGACGCCTTTGTCTTCGGCCAGCAGGACTACAGCATGCGGATCATCATGGATCCGGTCCGCATGGCACAGCTCAAACTCACCCCGACCGACGTCATCGAGACCATCCGGGAGCAGAACCGGGACTTTCCGGCTGGCATGGTGGGGCGGGCGCCCGCCCCGCCGGACACCGTGCTGACGATCCCGGTAATTACCCGCGGGCGTCTGACCGAGGTGTCCGAGTTCGAGCAACTGATCGTCCGCGCCCTGCCCGACGGCTCGATGGTCCGCCTGAAGGACGTGGCGAACGTCGAGTTGGGCGCGCAGTCCTATGACCTCGAGGGGCGGTTCAAGGGGCGCCCGACCACCTTCCTGATCACGTTCCTGGCACCCGGCGCGAACGCGCTCGAAACGGCTCAGCGGATCCGCGCCGAGATGGCGAAGCTGGGCGAGGTCTTCCCGGCCGGGGTGCACTACGACATCCCCTACGACACGACGCAGTTCATCGACGTCTCGATCAAGGAGGTCGTGAAGACCCTGTTCGAGGCGCTGGTCCTGGTCATCCTGGTCGTATACCTGTTCCTGCAGTCCTGGCGCGCCACGATCATCCCGGCCGTCGCGGTGCCGGTCTCGTTGATCGGCGCCTTCGCCGGCATGTCCGCACTGGGCTTCTCGATCAACACGCTGACCCTGTTCGGCCTGGTGCTCTCAATCGGCATCGTCGTGGACGACGCAATCGTGGTCGTGGAGAACGTCGCGCGGCACATGCGCGAGGAGTGCTGCTCCTCCAAGGAAGCGGCGAAACGGGCCATGGCGGAGGTGACGGCGCCGGTCATCGCGATCGTGCTGGTCCTCTGCGCGGTCTTCGTGCCGGTCGGCTTCCTCGGGGGCATCACCGGCCAGCTCTACCAGCAGTTCGCGATTACGATCGCGATCTCGGTGATCATCTCCGGTCTGGTCGCGCTAACGCTCAGCCCCGCGCTGGCCGCCGTGCTGTTCAAGCCCGGCCAGCAGGACTCCCCGAACCGTTTCTTCGCCGCCTTCAACCGCGCCTTCGACTGGACGCGGGACCGGTACCTCGGGGGGGTCGGGCGTGTGGTCGGCCGAATCGGACTGGCCCTCGCGGTGTTCGGGGTGCTCATCGTCGTGTCCCTCGGGCTGATCCGGGCGCTGCCCCAGGGGTTCCTGCCCGAGGAGGATCAGGGGTACTTCATCACGATCGTCCAGCTCCCGGACGGCGCGTCCAAACAGCGCACCCGCGAGGTGGTCGCCAAGCTCGAAAACTTCTATCTCGGGATTCCCCAAATCCACAGCACCGACGCGCTGATCGGCCAGAACTTCGTCTTCGGGACGCGGGGAGGCAACGCGGCGACGATTTTTACGCCGCTGAATCTCTGGGAGACGCGCGAGGGGCCGGAAGGCCACGTCAAGACGCTCATCGGACGGGCCTTCGGCGAATTCGCGAAGATCCCGGAGGCGCTCATCCTGGCGTTTAACGCGCCCTCGATCCGGGGCCTCGGGGCGACCGGCGGCTTCTCGGTGCAGATCCAGGATCCGAGCGGCGGAGACTTCCAGAAGTTCGCCTCCGTCGCGCAGCAATTCATCGCAAAGGCCCAGCAGGAACCGGCGATCGGCGCAATTGGGACGAGCTTCCGTGTCAGCTCGCCGCGGCTCTACGCCGAGATCAACCGGGAGCGAGCCAAGGCCCTGGGCGTCCCGATCTCGGAGGTCTTCGACACCCTGCAGGCCTACTGGGGCAACTATTACGTGAACGACTTCGTCAAATTCGGCCGCGTCTACCGCGTGCTGACCGAGGCCGATGCCCAGTACCGCTCGAAGCCAGAGGACATCTCCAAGATCTACGTGCGCGCACAGGGGCCGCAGGGAGCCTCCATGATCCCGCTCGACACGGTGGTCACGACGGAGTACCGGAGCGGGCCGGATCCCGTCACTCACTTCAACGGATACAACACGGTGCTGGCGCTCGGCGCCGCCGCGCCGGGCTACAGTTCGGGTCAGGCACTCGCGGCGCTCGAGCGCGCCGCCCAGCAGGTCCTCGTGCCCCAGGGGTACGCGCTGGACTGGAGCGGGATCTCCTATCAGGAGGCCACGGCCGGCAGCCAGTCGGTCCTGGCGTTCGGGTTCGGCCTGCTCATGGTGTTCCTGGTGCTGGCCGCACAGTTCGAAAGCTGGGCCGTGCCGTTCGCGGTGATCCTGGCTGTGCCCTTCGGCGTCTTCGGCGCGCTGAGCGCAGTCTGGGTCCGCGGGATGACCAACGACATTTACGTCCAGATCGGCCTGGTGACCCTGATCGCCCTCGCCGCCAAGAACGCGATCCTGATCGTGGAGTTCGCCAATCACCGCTACCTGAGCGGGCAGCCGCTGGTGCGCGCCGTCATGGAGGCCGCCCGCCTCCGGTTCCGGCCCATCGTGATGACCTCGATGGCCTTCATCGGCGGCGTGATTCCGCTGGTCATCGCCTCGGGCGCGGGCGCGGCAAGCCGGCAGTCCATCGGGACCGGGGTTTTCGGTGGAATGCTTGCGGCCACGTTCCTGGCGATTTTCTTCGTGCCGCTCTTTTACCTGGTGGTGAGAAAGATGATCCCGGGGCGGCCGGCCCCCCCGAGCCGCCCGGCAGAGCCGGCCGAGCCCTTCGAGGAACCCGAGCCGGTCGGGGCCCGGGAGGAGGCCTGACGATGCGACGCCAATTCGTCTCTCTGTCATTGCTCCTGCTTGTCGCCGGGTGTGCGATGGGGCCGGACTACGAGCGTCCGCCGGTTTCGACACCCGATACGTTCCGCATGGCCGCCGAGCCTGGACCGGAGTCGCTCGCGAATCTGCCATGGTGGGAACTGCTCCGTGACGAGCAACTACAGCGGCTCATCCACACCGCGATCAGCGAGAACAAGGATCTCAAGCGCGTGCTGGCCACCATTGACGAGTACCAGGCGCGGCTGATGATTTCGCGGATGGACTTCGCGCCGCAGATCAATGGCTCCGCCAATGCGCCGGTCTTCGGCCGCATGACCACCTTCACGTTCCCGGGCTTCCCGAACCCCTTTGCGTACTACCTGCAGGCCAATCTCACGTGGGAGATGGACGTCTGGGGACGCATCCGCCGTGCGACCGAGGCCGGCCTCTCCGATCTGTTGGCCCGCGAAGAGAACCGGCGGGCCGTGGTCCTGGATCTGGTCAGCAGCGTCGCCCAGGCCTATTTCGACCTGCTGCAGTTCGACATGCAGCTCGACATTGCGAGGCGGACGCTCCTTTCCTGGGATGAATCCGTGCGGATCGCGCAGGCCCGGCTGCGCCAGGGGGTGATCTCGAAGCTCGATGCCGACCAGTTCGAAGCCGAGCGGGCCAATGCAGCCGCTCGGGCGGCTGAGCTGGAGCGGCAGATGGTGCAGAAGGAAAACGAGCTGAGCGTGCTGCTGGGCCAGAACTCCCAGGCGATCAAGCGTGGCGTGTCCCTGACGGAGCAGGTGATGCCGCCGGACGTGCCGCCGGGACTCCCGTCCGAATTGCTGCAGCGGCGTCCCGATATCGTGCAGGCTGAGCAGGAACTGCACGCCGTGACGGCGCGGATTGGCGCCGCCAAGGCGGACCGCTTCCCGAAAATCAGCCTGACCTCGATTCTCGGCATTGCCAACCCCGTGCTCACCGACCTGGTCAAGGGCGGGGGCCGCACCCATGGGCAGTTTTTCGAGGCCGGCGGCGGCCTGACGGCGCCCATTCTCAATGCCCAGGCGCTCGGATTCCAGCAAAAGGCGGTCGAGGCGCAAGCGCGCCAAGCCCTCGCCCAGTACGAGCAACGGGTCCTCGTGGCCTTTCGCGAGGTGGAAGACTCCTTGATCGCGGTCAAGACGGCCCGTGAGCAGCGGCAGGCGCAACAGGCTCAGGTGGAGGCGCTGCGCTCCGCCCTGCACCTTGCCACGCTGCGCTACAAGGGCGGCCTGGCGAACTATCTTGACGTCCTGATCGCGCAACGGAATCTGTTCGAGGCGGAACTGGCCTTGATCTCGTCGCACCGCCTGCATCTCGTCTCGATCGTCCAGCTCTACCGGGCATTGGGTGGCGGCTGGACCGCGAACGGCGCCCTGGGCCAGGGACCGGTTCCGCCGCCCGGGCGGCCGGCCAACGGTTGATGAAACGCCGGCGGCCACGGAGGCCTGACCGGACGGTAAATTCCAAGGAAACCAAGAGGCTGATCATGGAGACGGGAACAAAAGCGATATCCGGCGCGACGCGGGCCGTTGAGAAGGTGTTCGAACCGGAAGCGGTCGTGGAAGGAGCCGGGGTCCTGCTCAAACGAACTATTGCCACCAGGACCCTGGATCACCTGGACCCCTTCCTGCTGTTCGACCACTTTGCCTCGGACCGTCCCGAGGACTATGAGGCCGGCTTTCCCCTGCATCCGCACCGGGGCATCGAGACAGTGACCTACGTGCTGAACGGCGAGGTGCGGCACAAGGACACGCTCGGCAACGCCGGGACCATCGGGGCCGGGGACGTTCAGTGGATGTCGGCTGCCGGCGGCCTGATGCATGAAGAAATGCCGCAGGTCCGTCCCGAGGGCATCGCCGGGTTCCAGCTCTGGGTCAACATGCCGGCCAAGCTCAAGATGACTCCTCCGCGGTACCAGGATATCCGGGCAGACCGCATCCCGGAGATCCGAAGGGCCGACGGCACCCGCATCCGGGTGATCGCCGGCGCGGTGGAGGGCATCCGCGGCCCGGTGTCCGACATCGCCGTGGACCCCGTGTACCTGGACATCGAGGTCCCGGCCCGCGGAGGCTTCTCCCATCCGATTCCTCAAGGCCATACGGCCTTTGCCTACGTCTTTGAAGGCGAAGGGACCTTCGGCCGGGATGCACAGGGGCGGGAGGCCGGGATCGCGGCGACCAGGCTCGTCCTGTGGGGAGACGGGGATCAGGTCACGGTCGCCACCGGGAACCGGCCGGTCCGTTTCCTCCTGATCTCCGGCAAGCCGCTGCGGGAGCCGATCGCCCGCTACGGGCCGTTCGTGATGAACACCAAGGAGGAGATCGCGCAGGCGCTCGACGATCTCCGGCGGGGGACCTTCGTCTGGGAACCGAACCAGACTGTCAGGCGTTGACGATCACTCGGTTGATCCAAGGCAAGGCAACGAGGGCCGGAAGCGCCATCGCCGCCGGCCCGATAAAACCCTTTAGGAGGGAAACCCATGTCGTCGTTCATGCAAGCCTTTCAACCGCAGACCTATGCGTTGATGCGGATCGTCGTCGGCCTGTTGTTCCTGTGGCACGGAGCACAGAAGCTGTTCGGTTTTCCGATGCCGCCTCCGGAGATCCCCGCCTTCGTCACCTACATCGCGGGGCCGATTGAGCTCGTGGGTGGTCTGTTGGTCCTCGTGGGCCTCTTCGCCGGCTGGGCCGCCTTTCTGTGCAGCGGGCTGATGGCCTTTGCTTATTGGATGGTCCACGGCTTCCAGGCGCTGTTTCCCATCCAGAACGGCGGGGAGCTGGCGGCGCTCTACTGCTTCGTCTTCCTGTTCATCGCGGCCAAGGGCTCCGGCATCTGGAGCGTGGACGCGGCCCGCGGAAAGGCTTAACCATAATTGGGGAGGCCCCGGGGACCTCCCCTGACCGGCTCGCTCGAAACGGTGCTGATTTCCTACAAATGATCCTCGTCGAACGCCGACCCTACCTGTCTGCGACGGTCCTGGCCATTGCAACGATTCTGGTGTTTCTCGTTCTGCCGGAATCGTGGGTTCAATCGTCGGCCGCCATCCTGCTGGCTGTGATCGCCGGCGCATATGGAGGATTCGCCGCCAAGGACGGGCGCCTCAGCGCGGGGTTGATCGAACTGGGCGGGATTCTCTTGTTTGGCGCGTTAGCGGTGGCGGGGCTTCAAGAGGGAATGGTGCTCGTTGGAGCCTACCTCGCCCACGGCCTATGGGACCTGGCCCACCACCGCCCCGGCCCTCAGGCCGACATCCCCGGCTGGTGGATCCCCCTCTGCGTAGTCTACGACTGGCTCGTCGGCGTTTTCCTGGCCCTGTGGTGGTGGTAGAAAATCCTGGCCAGCAAGGTGATCATGGACCGCTACCGCTTATATCCGACCAGAATGCCGTTCGCCCCCGGTGAGACGAGGCGAACGCGCTTGATCCGATCAAACCCCGCCTGCTTCATCCATTGCGTGTATTCGGCCCAGGTATAGTTCTGTCCCTCGGTCTCGATGAGCATGTTGAGGGACATCAGGGCCGCGGGGGGCGGGCCGGTCTTCTCGTCGTCCATCATCAATTCCGCAACGATCAAGGCTCCTCCCGCAGGCAAGGCCTCGAAGCACTTCTGCAGAATGCCCGCGTTCTTCTCGGGCGTCCAGTCGTGCAGGATCATGGACAGCAGGATCACGTCCGCGTCAGACGGAAGCTTGTCCTCAAAAAAATTCCCGGACCTGGTCTGAATGCGGTCGCCGAGGCCGGCTTCGGCGATCTTCTCCTTGGCGATCTCCAGGGCTGCCGGCAGGTCGAACACGGTGGCGCGGAGACGGGGATATCGCCGGACGATCTCGATGCAGTAGGCCCCCGACCCGCCCCCGACATCGAGGAGGTGCTTGAACTTGGCGAAAGCGAACGCGCCGGCGACCGCCTTGCCGGATTGAACGCTCCAGCTGTGCATGGCCTCGGTGAACACGCGTTGCTCATCCCGATTGGAGGCGATGGCTTCGAACAGGCCCGGGCTGTTCCCCCAGGTCTGGGCGCGGTTGGTCTTCAATGCCTCGGCCAGACGGTTCCACGGGAGATAGAGGCGCCGGTCCAGCATCGTCACGACCCCGCCGAAGTAATAGGGCTTGCCGCGCACGAGATATTCCTCCGCTAAGGGAGAGTTGGCGTAGCGTCCCTTCTTCTTGATGAGCAACCCCAGGGCGGCGCAGCCACTCAGCAGCATCTCGGCCGGACGCGGCTGGAGGTTGAGCAGGCGGGTCAGCTCCTCCGGAGTCACGCCTTGTTTGGGCAGCCGGGAAAAGAGGTCGAGCTCAACGGCGGCCGCGAGCGTTTTGGAGGCCCAGAACCCCGAGACGAGCTGCATCAAGGGAATGGGGGTCAGCTTCTTGCCCGGAGGCTTCCCTTTGGCACGAGATTTTGTCGGCATCGTTCACTCCCTTTCTACTGGATGCCAGTCAATCCCAATCAGCCCAACCGTTCGATCCGCCGGCTGGCCTCCTCCAAATCCTGGTCCGTCTTGGCGAAGCAGAACCGGAGGAACCGGTCGGCGTCCGGACCGTCGAAGAAGGCCTCGCCGGGCACGCCGGCCACGCCGGTCTTTTCGAGCAAGTGCATGGCCCGCGCTTTGCCTGTCTGGCCCGGCA
>JBFGRH010000096.1:0-7595 GCA_041563795.1 Nitrospiraceae bacterium
GCGTGGATCGGCTCCAGCCGGGCTCGCGCTTCGGAGGGCCCTTGCACGCGCCTCCCGAACGCCTGAAGTGGCTGCGGTCACAGGACGGGCTGCAGTTCAAGTTTTGGGGCGGCCAGGACATGTTCGAGGCCCTGTCCCACAAGACCGCGCTGGCCCGCTACACCCTCGTCACCTGTCATGCCCCGGCGAACCCGACGTTTGCGTACGAACCCACGCGTGTCTCCCCGGCCGTCATCGAGCAGCACCTGCGGTCGGCGCGGGGCGAGTATCGTGTCGTGCGCGAAGACGGCGAAAAAGCCCTGGAGGTGCTGCATGGCGGGCGGGCCCTGCTCTTTCCTCCGTGGAAGTTCGAGATCCGCGGGCCGCTTCCCCTGCTGGACCTCATGCGACGGCGGGCCTCTGTGGTCGTGCTCTCGGCCATGGATCAGGACGTGTTCTGGGAGGTCCTCTCGCAATTGGTCGACGACCCGCAGGCCCGCCCGCCGGACACGATCCTGACGTCGGCGCACCTTCCGGACCTCTTTGGCGGCCTCCATGCAAAACTGACGGCGTTACCGGTCGGCTCCTGCGCGTCGCTGGCCGACCTGACCACGTTACGGGACGACATTCCGGCGGTGCTGGATCGAGTCGGGACGTCGTACCGGTTCCGGTACGCGGAGGTGCGGCGGGGAGCCCTGTTCGACAATTTTCCCGCCAGCCAGACGGCCCGCCGTTTCGGCAGCATGAAGGAGGAGGCGCCGCCCTGGATGCTGGTCCTGGTCCCGGATGCGTGAGGCCTCCCACCGGATCGGCCGTTTCGTGGAGAAATTGACGGTCCGGGAGTCGTTTGTTACACTTTTCTCACTTACCCAGCCGCCCGCCGGCGTGAAGCCCGCCCGGCGTCGACACCCGAGGAGCCATGGACGTCACGCAAAAGATCCAGGCCATCCAGGCCAATATCGAACGCGTCATCAAGGGCAAGGCCGAGGTCGTCGAGTTGGCGGTGGTCTCGCTCCTGGCACGGGGGCATTTATTGATCGAGGACGTGCCCGGGGTCGGAAAAACGACGCTGGCGCACAGCCTGGCGCGCTCGCTGGACTGTTCGTTCAAGCGCATCCAGTTTACGAGCGACCTGCTCCCCTCCGATATTCTGGGCGTCTCGATCTTTCACCAGCAGAAACAGGCGTTCGAGTTTCGACCGGGCCCCATCTTCGCGAATATCGTCCTGGCCGACGAGATCAACCGGACGACCCCCAAGACGCAAAGCAGCCTGCTGGAGGCGATGAACGACGCGCAGGTGTCGGTCGACAGTGTCACCTACGCGCTGCCGCAACCCTTCATGGTGATCGCCACCCAGAACCCCGTCGAATACCACGGCACGTTCCCGCTGCCGGAGTCGCAGCTGGACCGATTCCTCATGCGCATTCGCATCGGCTACCCCGACGCGGCGGAGGAGCGGAAGATCCTGGAACGGCAGCAGGCGCTGCATCCCGCCGACGACCTGCAGCCGGCCCTGACCGTGCAGGACGTGCAGGAGCTGCAGAACCACGTGGAGAAAGTCCGCCTGGACGACAGCCTGATGGATTACCTGCTGGCGATCGTGGCGGCGACCCGGCGCAGCGAGCTGTTGACCCTGGGCGCGAGCACGCGCGGCGCCATGGCGTTTCACAAGGCCGCCAAGGCCCTGGCGCTCGTGCGCGGGCGCGACTACTGCCTCCCGGACGACATCAAGGAACTGGCGCCGACAATCCTCTCACACCGCGTCATGCTGGCGGCGGGCCAGGGAGGGCGCGGGCGGTTCGAAGAGGCGCAGCAGATTGTTCGCGATCTCGTCGAGTCGGTCCCGGTGCCGTTGTAGGCCGCATCCCCCTTCCGTGCGTGCCTCCGCCAAGAGGCTGTCATGCTTGAACGTCTTCGCGAGTGGTTCCGCTGGTTCTACCGCTATCGCTCGATCCGGCTGACGCCCGAGGGCACGCGCTATATCCTGCTGACTTTGGCCGTGGGCGTGGCGGCGATCAACACGGGCAACAATCTCCTGTACCTGCTCCTGGCGATGCTGCTCAGCCTCATCGTCATGTCGGGCCTGCTCTCGGAGCAATGCCTCAAGCAGCTCGAATTCCGCCGCCGCATGCCGGATCGCGTGTTCGCCAACCAGCCGGCCACGGTGGCGCTGTCGATCGCCAACCGCAAGACGCGGGTCCCGACGTTTTCCCTGCGCGTGCTGGACGTGGTGGCAGGCGTCGCGGTGGATCGCGGCATCCATCTGCTCCATGCCCCGCCCGGGTCGGTGACCGTGCAGTCCTACCCCCTGCTCATCGGGCGGCGGGGCCTGCATCGCATCGAAGGGATCAAGCTCCTGACCCGGTTTCCCTTCGGCCTGTTCCTGAAGGCGGCGACGCTGTCGGCGCCGTCGGAAACCGTGGTCTACCCGGAGATCAAGCCGCTGCCGAGGACATTGGCCCATGATTTGGCGACCCGGGGGGACGACCAGACCGTCTCCCGGAGGGGTCCCGGCGTGGCGCTGTATAACCTGCGCCGGTATCACGACGGGGACGACTCGCGGGCGATCCACTGGAAAACGACGGCGCGCCAGCGACGCCTGATGGTCCGGGAAACCGAGGCCGAGGATCAGCGTCGGGTGGTCCTGGTCCTGCCCACGGCGGTCCCCGACCGCGCGCGGCCGGATTTCGAACAGGCCGTGGAGCTGACGGCGTCGCTCGCCGCGTTTTTCCACCAGCAGGGCCACGCCATTCGCCTGCTGGTCGGCGAACAGGAGATTCCCACCGGGACCGGCGAATCCCATTACGACGCGATGCTGCGTGCGCTGGCACTGTGCCAACCCGCCACCGGGCAGTCGCCGGCCTCACCGGCCATGGAGCGGCTGCTCGGACAGCCGGTGCCGGGCGAACTGATGCTCGTTGTGCTGAGCTGGCCGGATCCCGCGGTCCTGTCCGCATGCAGCGGCGGCGCGGGCCGGGTCCTGATGGCGACCGACTATGTGAGGCAGCCGTGAGGCTCGATAGCGCCTTCCGGATCAGCTCGATCCTGCTGGCAGTATCCGGGTTTGTGGGCCTCGTGCTGACGGGCGAGCTGCCCGTCGTGCTGGCGGTCGCCGGCGCGGCCGCGCTCGCCGCTGCCCTGGCCCACGCCCTGGGCTACGGCCGCGACCTGGCCATCTTCCGGCTCTCGCAGCAATTATGGACCGGCCTGATGCTCGCCGCGTTCCTGTTCATGTTCGCGGATCTCTTCTGGATCTCCGGCGACTTGCTGCCGGCCGGGGTCCACTTCATCATCGTGTTGATGATTCAGAAGCTCTTCACCCTGCGGGAACGCAAGGACTTTCTCCATTTGTACGCCATCAGCCTGATGGAGCTGCTCGGCGCCGCGGCGCTGACGCTGGAACTGTGGTACGCGGCGGTCTTTGCCGCCTATCTCCTGACGGCCATCTGGACGCTGCTGCTGTTCCATTTGTACAGCGAAGCCGAGGAGGTGCGCCTGGAGGGCGCCGCGGCCGGGTCGGCCGCCCAGGCCCGCCAGCCGGCGACGATCACCAGCCGGTTTTTCTGGAGCACCAACGGGATCGCCATCGGCGCCCTCTGTCTGACGATGATGATTTTCGTGGTCACGCCCCGCATCGGCGCCGGCTTCTTCGAAAAGAACCGCGGCGAGCTGATTCGCGTGTCGGGCTTCTCCGAAAAAGTGGATTTGGGCATGGTGGGATCGGTCAAGCTGGACAATACGGTGGTGATGCGCGTCGAGTTTCCGGACAACAAGGGACCGCTGACCGAACGCCACTTCTTCCGCGGCGCGTCCTACGATGCCTATGACGGGCGCACCTGGTCGAACACCCTGCGCGGTCGGCAGCCTCTGCTCCGGTCGTCGGAGGGGGACTTTGTCCTCGCGAGCGACAGGCTGCCCGGGTCCTCCGCGGGCCTCCGGCAGGAGATCCTGGTCGAGGCGCTCGACACCTCGGTGCTGTTCGGGGTGCCCTTCGTGGCATCGGTGCGGGGCGCGTTTTCCGTGGTGCAGGTGGACGCGATGGGCGACATCTCCCTGCCGTACGTGCCGGCCACGCGCTTCCAGTACAGCGTCCGCTCGATCCCCGCCCGGTATGCCCCCGATGCGACGCGCCACGCTCCCGCGGGCGAAGTGGAATCCGTCCGGCGCCGGTTTCTTCAGTTGCCGGCCCTGAGTTCGCGTGTCGAAGCCCTGGCCCGGCAGATCGTCCGGCCGTCCTCATCCCCCTACGAGATGGCGGTGGCCGTGGAGCAACACCTCAAGCAGAACTACCGGTACAGCCTGGACGTGGGGACGGCCCCGGTCGTCAATCCGGTCGAGGATTTTCTCTTCACGCGCAAGACCGGGTATTGCGACCACTATGCGACGGCGATGGTGATGCTGTTGCGGACGCTGGGGGTCCCGTCACGGCTGGCCACCGGTTTTGCGCAGGGTGAGTGGAACGATGTCGGGAACTACTACACGGTGCGCCAGCGTGATGCGCACGCGTGGGTGGACGTCTATTTCCCGCACTCCGGCTGGGTGACGTTTGATCCGACGCCGAACGTGCCGTCGGCACTCCCCCACCCGGTGGTGTTCCGGATCAACAAGGTGCTCGATTCCATCAGGCTGAAGTGGGATCGGTTCGTGATCCGCTACAGCTTCCGTGACCAGGTGGCGATGGCGCAGGGTCTGCGCGACCAGGGCGAAGCCGCGCGGACGCGGGCGACCACGGGCATCGCGACACTGCTTCGCTGGGGCACGGAGATTCGGTCCGCGCTCACCCAGGCCGGGCGGAATTACGGCTGGCTGATGCTCGGCGGTGCGATCGCGCTGTGCGGGCTGGCCGGCCTGGTGCTCGTCCGACAATTACGGCACGGCCATTGGTGGACGCGCCGGCAGAGCGGTGGACCGAGCACCCAGCAAGTGGCCGCGGGCAAGCTCTACAGCCGGATGCTGAAGTTCCTGGGATCCCGCGGCCTGCAGAAGGCTCCCGGCATGACGCCGCTCGAATTTGCGGGCCGGGTTGCCGGCGAATGGAGGGCCGCCGGTGAGTTCGTGACCCCGATCACGGAACTCTATTGCCGCGTGCGTTTCGGGCACGTTCCGCTGTCAGCGGACGACCTCGCGCGCGCACAGGGATGGCTGGCCGGCCTTCACGCCATACCCCGGTAAAGGGCGCAGGCTCCTCCTCTCCCCCAAGACGCACCAATTTCGCAGACATTCACATTCCCACCGGTCAGGATCCCGCCACGCATGTCATCGGCCATGCGACGCGCGGTCCTGTCGACACAGCGGAGCGGGTGTCACGGAGGGGTCCGAGCCGGCCTGCCCGACGGACGTTTCGTCAGTCGTGGCCCCTGAAGTAGAGGATCTGATTGATGCGGTAGTAATCCTGAAATTTGTCCGGCGCAATATGCTGCGAGTGGGGCATCCGGCCGTCAAAGATCACCAGCCGGTTCGGATGCATCTCGATCAGGAACAGCAGCTCCCAAAATTCGTTCCCGTCGTTGATGTACCCGTTCTCCTTTCCCGCGTATCGGGGGTTGAAGACCACGGTGTTCATGAACTCCGCGTATCCGTCCTCCCGTTTCAGGACGGAGGGATTCATGCCGTGCCGTCTGGCGAGCTCCAGGATGTCGCCGTTGACGGCAAGGGGCAGCCGATCCAGGCCGGTCGGGCGATGGCGAAACAGCCCCGTCCCGCCCGAACACAACTCCTGTGGGTTGAGATAGATCATGGCGGTCACGCCTTGATCGATGTGCGGCTGTCGTTGCCAGGGGGTCAGGTCATAGTCACGATTGAGAATGGCCGAAAAGATGACGGGATGGTAATCGGAATGAAACGGCGCAAGCGGCTCCCCCCACAGCTTGCTCATGGTCGTGATCAAGGGACCGGTGTCCAGGGTGATGACGGCCCGGGACCCCGGATAACCGCCGACCAAGGCCTGGGTCTCGTGGTAATACAAATTCAGGGCAAGTTCGCTGACAGCATCGGGATGCTTGAAGAACCGATCGACGAGAAGCACCTTGTGTTTGCCCGGGCCGACATGATGAACGGCCACTTGGCAGGCGGGGTCCACTTCGAGAACTTCTTTGCTCCAGAGCATAGGCGCGATCCTATTCGCTCAGTGCGGGGCGCCAGTGTGCGCTCTTGGGAGGGGCAAGTCAACCCGATCCGGGCAGCCCCTTAGCGATGCAATTCCTCGAGGGCGAAGTGCTTCGGGAGAAGCACGGGAACGACGAGCCCGATCGGGTCCCCCCGCTTGATCGTCGTCGGTTTGGTGAGCTGCAGGAGAAAGTTGGTCGTGAAGGCATCGTGGTCGGGAAGAAACTCATAGGGGTTCGGGGTCGTCTTGTACTCCTGGGTCTTGATGCCCTCCCACACGTAAAACGTGCGATCGGGGAAATGAAAAAAATGATTCGGCAGCTCCTTCATCATCATGCCGACATGCCGGGGATAATAAAACCGGATTCCGCAGCAGAGCTTGGGGTAGCCGCTGTTCAGAATCAGGTCCACATAGGTTCCGGACGAAGTGGTAAACCCGAGCATGCGCTCTTCGGGCAGGATCGGGGGCGCCTGCCACCTGACTCCGTCGGCGGTACGGCGGATCTTGCAATCCGCCGGGGCGCGGATCAGCCAGCCGTACTGGCCCACCGCCCGGACGGGTCCGCAATCGTCGGGCACCACTTTGTACCCGCTGTCGACCAGTGCGTGTCGTTCGTCGATGGACATTTGCCCCATGAGGGGACGGTGAGGGGAGAAGTCGAGCTTCAGGCGTTCGGGCGCAATCGCCGTCGAATATTCACGTTCCCAGTAGATGACGGTCTTGTTGTTCTGATCTGATCCGCTCATTATTTAGCGTGGACGCCGTGCGCTTGCAGGACCAACGGCAGGCTGCAAGGGAGGGAGTAACCGTCCTGAAATGGAGCGGGAAACGGGATTTGAACCCGCGACCCTCGCCTTGGCAAGGCGATGCTCTACCACTGAGCTATTCCCGCCCATTCATCTCTCTAAGGAGGGACGGATTCTACTGAGTGCAATATCCCCTGTCAAGGAGTCCGGCGAGGCAGCTCTTCATCGCTCCTATGTAGCACCTTGTTTTTACTCCAAGTTTTTGACCAGGTCAGTGCAGTTCCTAAATTCGTTACCATCCACTCAAAGCGTTACTTTTTAGTAGCGCGATAGATAATATCGTAACGCTTTGATTATTTTACATCTTTTATAATTAGCGCGATTCCATAGGATTCAGCGACACCTCATCTACACGATCTCATTCTAAGCAAATGATCAGAGCGAATATCCTTATTTAGTTTTTATTGTGTAATTTCAATATGTTACAGATTTTAATTTTGAAATCTAAAATCTCGACATGATGGCTCCCATATTGCTTAGGACAAGATGTCATTTTTAGCAATCTCTTGTTCCGTCGATAAAGGGAGTTGGCGACAAGTTACAAGGTTTCCGTCATCAACGTAGGAGGTAGACACGATGTTTTTATCACGGCGTCAATTTTTGAAGGTCTCAGCCGGCACGGTGGCCGCGGCGGCAGTCGCGGACAAGGCGCTGGCATTGACCGCGTTGCAGCCGGTCATCGAGGTGGGCAACCCCCTCGGCGA
>JBFGRH010000097.1:0-7549 GCA_041563795.1 Nitrospiraceae bacterium
ATGCCTCGGGCCAGACTTTCGGCATACTGCCGCCCTCGTGATGAAGGGGCTTACGGTTTCCATGATCCAATCGGAGCACCACTGGCAGCCAGTCCGCACCTTGATGGTGGACGACCATGCGATGTTCCTGGACGAACTGGCCCATCTGCTGGCAGAGACGTCCGAGACCGATGTGGTCGGGAGGGCCGCATCGGGTGAGGATGCGCTGGAGCAGGTCGCGAGGCTGCACCCCGATCTGGTGTTGATGGACCTCACCATGCCGGGCATGGGAGGCCTGGAAGCCACGCGCCGACTGAAATCGAACGTCGGGGCCCCGCGTGTCATCGTGCTGTCCTTGCACGAAGACCCGATGTACCGCCGGGCCGCGCTGGAGGTGGGAGCCAACGGGTTCGTCCCCAAGTCCAAACTGGGCACCGCCCTCATGCCGATGATCCACTCTCTGTTCCAGGAAGCCGTTGAGCATGAGGTGTCGAGTCGAAGCGAGGGGAACTAGCATGCCGGGAAGCGACCGCGAGCGAACGGCCATGCCGCGTCCGTACATCCAGGAGACTACTATGCCCAAGAGTTCCGATCCCGGTCAGCCTCGTTTGTTCTCCCGACGCCTGATAAAAATCATGTCGGTCATGGATCGCTTTCGGGAGGAAGCGGAGGCCAAAGGCCAGCAGCCCTTTGCCGATGCGCTGCGACGCTGCACGATGGAGATCGCCGGAGGGAATATGGACTGCCCGCTCGGCAAGCTCGTGGTGGACGAGTCGGCGCGCACGGGGGTCTTCATGGCATTCAACGCCAGCGGCCCGGACCCGCGACGTGGCGCCCCTCTCACGGCCGGAGCCAGGCAGGCGCCGGCCGCCATGACCCCCATGAACGTGCTGGAGTGGCAGAGCAAGTACAACCGCCTGTGGAGCCTCCTCAAAGACGATGCCCGGCGCGCCAAGGACACCGAGTGTCTCGAGGCCTTGGAGGCATGCAACGATCTGACCCAGAGTCACGGGTGCCCGGTCAGGGACCTGATCATGCAGAACATGTGGCGCGGAGAAGGATCCTGAGGGAAACGCCCGATTGGAATTCGATGCCATGATACCCGACGGCCGCTCGACCATCGATTCCGCGCTCTCCGACACGGGCCGGCTGGTCCCTGTCCCGTGCCCCAAGTGCGACGGCAGGCTGGCGCGCCGCTCTCATCGAGACGGTCTGGTCGAGCAATTGATCAGCCTCCTGTACGTCTACCCCTTTCGATGCCAGCAGTGCAGTCATCGGTTCTTCGCGCTGCAATGGGGAATCCGCTATCACCGGGTCCCCGTGGATCATCGTGAATATGACAACCGCCTGGCCCGGATACCGATGACGCTGCCCGACCCAGACTTCGCCGGCAAGACAGCCCGGCCGGGACGCTCTCCCGTGCGACAGTAACCGGAAGGAGAAGGAGCGCCGCATGGAAATCATCTGCTCGAAGTGCCGGAAGCCATTCGTGCAAGCCGTCCGCCAGGAGCGAGTCCTCGACCGCCTGCTGCACTGGCTCTATCTCCACCCCTACAGCTGCAAGGTCTGCCGGCATCGCTTCTACGTCATGCAGTGGGGACTCCGCCCGGCGGAAGTTCCCATGGACCGCGATCAGTACCGGATGCGGCCGGTCCGCATTCATGCGGCGATTTTGGATGACAAGAGCCATCGGGAGGGTGATGTCACCGATCTGTCCATGGCCGGCTGCATGCTGGAGCTGGCGGCCCCCCTGCTTGAAGGCACCCTGGTCGCCATCCACCTCGATGCGCTCGACGACGAACCGCCCATCATCGTTGAGACGGCCATCGTGCGGTCGGCCATCAAGACGCGGGCTGACGTGGAGTTTTTGCGGCTGGCCAAGAAGGAACAGGAACGCTTGAACCGCTTTGTCACAAACCTGTGGATTGAAGGCACGCAGATGGCCCGCAGCAGCGGCCGCTGGAAGACCGAAGTGATTCGCGGCCTGTAGATCCCCGGCGGCCGCCGACGGATTCCGGTCGCGCCAGACTCCTTCCCTCCCAGACCGTTACTCGTTCAGCACGCCCCCGACCGTTGACGCCTTGTCTGCATGGTCGGCCCCGTGTTACGATTTTGTCCAGTTGCTCGCCGTTCTGAGGGGAATCACGATTGTCACTCGCAGGTGAGGTTTCCAGTCGGACGGACCACGCGGACGCCCGGCGACGGTGCATCGCCATCCGCGAGGCCTTGACCCGGGCCGGACTGTTTGCCGAGACCGTGACCGACTCCGCAGCGGCGGCGCGGTGGCGCGTCTCGCCGTCACCCTTTCTCCTCCCGCCCGCGCACCTTCGTTTTTTTGAGACACTCGGCGGTCACCTGCTCGCGTTCGCCCGGGCGCTGAATCGACTGTATTTTGAAAGTGTCCACGGCACGCAGCCGGTATGGGTGGCCGCCTACCTGGACCAGGGCAAGCCGGACTCCCTCATCGCCTACAGCCGGCTGGACCGGTTCCGGGACCGGCTGCCGGACGTGATCCGCCCCGACGTGATCCCGACCGAGACCGGCATGATTATCACCGAACTGGACTCCGTGCCGGGCGGGATGGGGCTCACGGCCTGCATGGCGAAAGCCTATTCGGATTTGAAACCTCAGTCCTCGACCCTCGGCGCTCAGCGCGGCGAGCTCGTCGGCGGGGCCGACGGCATGGTTCGCGGGTTTGCTTCCATGTTGCGCGATCGGATGGAACAGCGGACCGGCGGCGTGGCGATCGTCGTCTCGGAGGAGGCGCAGGAATACCGGCCCGAGATGGAATGGATGGCGGCCCGCTTGCGCGAGCTGGACCTGGCCGCCTTTTGCGTGGAGCCCGACGAGGTGGACTTTACCGAAGAGGGACTGCGCCTGACCCGGGATCACCGTCCCATCGCCCTGCTCTACCGATTTTTCGAGTTGTTCGACCTGCCCAACGTGCCCAAGTCCGAGCTGATCATGTATGCGGGAAAACAGGGACGCGTCGCCGTCACGCCGCCGTTCAAGCCGCAACAGGAGGAGAAGCTGGCCTTTGCCCTCTTCCACCATCCGGCCCTGACGGCCTTCTGGCAGACGGAGCTGGGGGAGGAATCGTACGCGGTCCTCGCGGGCCTGTTCCCCAAGACCTGGGTGCTCGATCCGCGTCCCCTGCCGCCCGCCGCCGTGATCCCCGGCCTGCAGCTGGGAGGGCGGGCCATCGCGGACTGGCGCGACCTGGGCCACGCGACCCAGAAGGGACGGCGGTACGTGATCAAGCCGTCGGGCTTCTCCCCGCTCGCCTGGGGCAGCCGGGGAGTCTCGGTGGGCCACGACCTGCCGCAGTCGGAATGGGCCGCCGTGATCGACCAGGCCCTGGCCTCCTATGCCACCTCGCCGCACATCCTGCAGGAATTCCACAAGGGGCGGCAGTTCGAACTGACGTATTTTAATGAGAGCGCCCAGTCCCTGATGCCGATGGCGGGGCGCGCGCGGCTCTCGCCCTACTATTTTGTATCCGGCGGGAAGGCCGAGCTGGCCGGCATCCTGGCCACCGTCTGCCCGCTGGACAAGAAGGTGATCCACGGCATGAAAGACGCGATCATGGCACCCTGCGCGGTCACACCGGAGGCGCGCTGAACCCATGGCCGTGACGTTCTACCATGTCGGATGGTGCGCGGAATGCGGGGTGGTGCGCGAGAAGCTCGAGGAACTCCAAGTCGCCTTCGAAGACGTCGTCGTGCCCGACACGCGCCAGTTCCGCAAACAGGTGCTCGAGGTGTCCGGACAATCCTATGTCCCCGTCATCAAGGACGGTGATCTGGTGCTGACCGAAACGCGGGACATCCTGGCCTACCTCGACGAGGCGTATGGAGCCGGGGGCGCCCGGGAGGCGGCCGCCGGCAAGTGGCGGACCAAGAGCGCGAAACCGGGCCCGACTGAAACGCCCGCGGGCGAGGGGGATGAGCATCCCTCCTGCCGCCTATAGTCCATAGCCGGCCATTACCCAAGGAGCAGTTGATGGAAACCTGGCAACAAGTGCTCGCGCAGAGCGTGGTGAAACCGAAAGACCTCGCGGCACGGCTCGGCGTGGATGAGAAAGAGGTCGAGGACATCGTCGGCCCCTACCCGATGCGCATCACGCCGACGGTCCTGGCGACGATCAAGGAGCCGGGTGACGCCATCTGGAAGCAGGTCGTCCCCGACCGGGCCGAGATGGAGGATTTCGACGCGCCGGACGACCCGCTCGAAGAAGACCTGATGAGCCCGGTGCCCCATCTGGTCCACCGGTACCCGGACCGCGCGCTGCTGATGGTGACGAACCAGTGTCCGATCTACTGCCGCTTCTGCACGCGCAAGCGGCTGGTCGGCAAGCCGGGCTTCATCAAGAAGGGCGACCTCGACAAGGCGGTCGCCTACCTGCGCGCACACACGGAAGTGCGCGACGTGATCCTCTCCGGCGGCGACCCGCTGCTGCTGCCCGATCATCTGCTGGACAAGGTGTTCAAGGCCCTGCGCTCGATCCCGCACCTGGAACTCGTGCGCATCGGCTCCCGCGTCCCGGGCACCCTGCCGGAGCGCATCACGCCGAAACTCTGCGAGCTCGTCAGGAAGTACCACCCCATTTACATGAACCTGCATTTCAACCACCCGGACGAGCTGACGCCGGAGGTCATCGAGGCCTGCGGCCGCCTGGCCGACGCGGGCGTGCCGCTCGGCGCCCAGACCGTGCTGCTGAAAGGGGTCAACGACGATCCGGACATCATGAAACGGCTGATGCACAAACTGCTGCTGGCCCGCGTGAAGCCCTACTACCTCTACCAGGCCGACCTGACCAAGGGCACGAACCACTTCCGGACCACCGTCGAAGCCGGCCTCGAGATCATCCGCGCCCTGCAGGGCCACACGAGCGGCATGGTCGTCCCGCATTTCGTCATCGACGCGCCGGGGGGCGGTGGACAGATTCCGATGCTCCCGGGCGATTATCTGGTCCACATGGACGAGGACGGCGTCGTCCTCAACAACTACGAGCACAAGACCTTCCGGTATCCGCAGGCGGGGAACGGCCCCCTCGACCTGGCCCGGGGCAAGCGCGAACTGCCGATGGCCGGCGTCCATCCCCGCTCCTCCGACTGTTGCGAGGGCGGCTCGTGACGGCACGACGGCCGCGCGCGTCGCGCCCCCGTTCGGAATTGGGTCGACGGAACGGCATCCTACCGTACCAGTCCATCAAGCGGCTGATCGCCGACGGCGCCATCAAGGCCGACGTGGCGATCCAGGCCCGGCAGATCCAGCCGGCCAGCCTGGACCTGCGCGTGGGACGCAAGGCCTACCGCCTGCTGAGCAGCTTCCTGCCCGAGCAGTCCGAGATCAAGCAGCGCCTGAACGTGATGGATTTCTACCAGTCCGACCTCGTGATGTACGAGATGGACCTGACAGGAGGCGCGATTCTCGAGAAGGGCCACGTCTACCTCGTCCCGTTGCTGGAATCCCTGCGCCTGCCGCCGACGCTGCGGGCACGGGCCAACCCGAAGAGCACCACCGGGCGCCTCGATGTGTTCACCCGCGTCATCACCGACCTCAACACCGGCTTCGACGAAATCCGGCCCGGCTACCAGGGCCCGCTCTACCTGGAGATCGTGCCGCGCTCCTTCGCGATCAAGATCAAGACCGGCTACTCGCTCAACCAGTTGCGGCTCATCCAGGGGCCGGCGGCCGTGTCGGACTCCGCCCTGCGCACGCTGCACCGGAAGGTCCCCGTGCTCTTTCACAACGACGCCCACCGCCGGCCGGTGACGTCCGGGGACCTGCGGGTGGACCGGGGCCTGTTTCTCCGCATCGACCTGCACGGCGAGGACGACCGGCGGGACGGCGTCATCGGTTACCGGGC
The DNA here is from genome assembly GCA_041563795.1 of Nitrospiraceae bacterium. Taxonomy (GTDB): domain Bacteria; phylum Nitrospirota; class Nitrospiria; order Nitrospirales; family Nitrospiraceae; genus 2-02-FULL-62-14. The sequence continues at coordinate 5,852 of JBFGRH010000097.1, forward strand.
GAAGAAAAACAGCCACGTGATCGACCTGTCGAAAGTCGGCCACTACGCCGCCGCCGATTTCTGGGAGCCGATCAAGCGCCACCGCAACGACAGCCTGCTCCTGGAGCCGGAGGAGTTCTACATCCTGGCGTCGAAGGAACGGATTTGCGTGCCGCCCGATTACGCGGCCGAGATGGTGGCCTACGAGGCGGCCTGCGGCGAGCTGCGGACTCACTATGCCGGTTTCTTCGATCCGGGGTTCGGCCATGGCCGCGGGGAAATCGCCGGCACCCAGGCCGTGCTGGAAGTCCGCCCGCACGACGTCCCGTTCCTGATCTACGACGGGCAGACGTTCTTCAAAGTCGTCTACGAAAAGATGCTCGAGGTCCCGTCGGAGGTGTATGGGGTCAGCCTGGGCTCCTCCTACCAGCGGCAAGGACTGACCCTCAGCAAACATTTCAAAGTCTAGGAGAGCCGAATGCCGACCGATCTGCCCGAACGCCAGACGAACCAGCCCGCGCCGCCGCCCGCCGGGCACGACGACCGGCACGGCGAGGAGCCCCACACCTACGTGCCCGGCATGATCGTCGGGTCCGCCCTGGTCTTCCTGGGTTTTCTCACCGTGTTCCTGTCGATCAGCGGAGGGTTTGAGATCGACTACAAGCCGCTCGTGCTCTATTTCTCCGGCCTGGCCATCTGGGCCTACTCCGCGATCACGAACCTGGCCCTCCGCTATGTCGTCATGACCGCGGCGATCACGCTCGCCCTGGCCATCGCCCATTACGGCGAAGTGCACTTCTGGCACAAGCAGGTGGTCTTCTGGGGGACGGTCATCATGGTCTCCTATTTCATGTTCACGACCGCCGCGCCCGACAAACGCGACTAGCCTCCGCCGGCGTGAAGATCGCCGTCATCATCCCCGCCCTGAACGAGGAACAGGCCCTGCCCGGCACGCTCGCGTCGGTGACGCGGCTCGGCTTCGATGAGCTGATCGTCGTGGACGGCGGCAGCACCGATCGAACGGTGGAGTTCGTTCGATCGCTCGAACACGAGGCGCCTGCCTCCAACCTCGCACCTCGCACCTCGAACCTTCGGCTGATCACATCAGCCGCCGGCCGTGCCCGGCAGATGAACGCCGGCGCCTCGCACAGCCGGGCGGACGTCCTGCTGTTCCTGCATGCCGATACCCATCTTCCGGACGGCGCCAGGCAGGCTGTCGAGGAGGCCCTGGCCGATCCTGCCTGTGTCGGCGGCCGGTTCGATCTCCGCTTTGCAGATGACAGGGGCCCGGCCTGGTTGATCGCACGGTTGATCAATCTGCGGTCGCGCTGGAGCGGCATCGCCACGGGCGACCAGGCGCTCTTCGTCCGCCGCGAGGTGTTCGCGACCCTCGGCGGGTTTGCAGACATCCCCATCATGGAGGACGTGGACTTCACCCGCCGCCTCAAACGGGCCGGCCGTGTCGCGCCGCTTCGGGTCCGGGTCACGACCTCCTTCCGGCGTTGGGAACAGTGCGGCACATTCCGAACAATTGGCTTGATGTGGGGACTCCGATTCCTGTATTGGATGGGTGTTACCCCCGTGAGACTTCATCGTTTTTATACCGTTATTCGGTAGGGCTTCCGGGCGTGCACGGACGACGCCGGGAGCTCCGCACAGAAGCATGGGGGTGGGGCCTATGGCCCCTCGGCAGCCGAATCACTCCGCACGGGCCCGGCC
>JBFGRH010000098.1:0-7510 GCA_041563795.1 Nitrospiraceae bacterium
GCAGCCAGCTGCCGTTTCCAGGCGATCATGAGGCGGGGGAAATCAATCTCGTATTGATGGGGCGGCGTGTAGGGACAGTGGTTGAAACAGAGCTTGCAGTAATAACATTCGTCCGCGATGCGCTCAAAGTCCGACGCCGCCAGCTTGGCGACGTCGCTCTCGTGCACGTCAATGCGGTCGAAGAGGGTGTTGAAGGAGGGGCAGAGGTTGAAACAGCGCCGGCAGCCGTCGCAAATGTCGTAGATGCGCCGGGTTTCCTGCTCGAGCTGCGGACGGCCCCAGGTGGGATTGACGAGGGTGAGGCCTTTCACGACATCCCCCTCATCGCTCCCAATTCCTGTGCAATGAACCGACGAGAAATTTGAAGCAGATTAAACCTGTTTCAGGCTTTCCAGGCCCTTCGTGAAGCGGTTCGCGTGCGAGCGTTCCGCCTTGGCAAGGGTTTCAAACCATTCGGCCAGTTCCGAGAAGCCCTCGTCACGCGCGGTTTTGGCCATGCCGGGGTACATTTGCGTGTATTCGTAGGTTTCGCCCTCGATGGCGGATTTCAGGTTCGCTTCCGTATTGCCGATCGGCACGCCGGTGGCCGGGTCCCCGACTTCCTTCAGAAAATCCATATGCCCGAATGCGTGACCGGTCTCCGCCTCCGAGGTATCGCGAAACAGCCCGCCCACATCCGGATAGCCTTCAATATCGGCCCGCCGTGCAAAATAGAGATAGCGCCGGTTGGCCTGCGACTCCCCGGCAAAGGCCGCTTTCAGATTCTCGTGGCTCTTCGTGCCTTTCAGACTCTTGCCCATATACTGTTCTCCTCCATACCGCACTTCGTGTAAGCCGGCCGCTCTTCTGCGGTTGATCGTAATTGACGCGGCCGGAGAGAGTCCTCACCCCATCTGTGGATTGCTCAGGACCGGGCTACTCGACGGGCTTGGGACTCTCGATCCGCCCATTGTCGCCTGCACAGACCGACTCTGGATACCATAGTGCCAAAGAGGCCGTCAACGACCCCTGGGGCCTCCTCTTCGTCTGGCCGTTTTGACCGTCTTCTCTTTTTTCATTCTACAGGACGGCAGCTCCTTGTGCATCTCCCGTAATCCCAGGTACCCGCGGTCCTTCTGCGACACCAACGGCTCGGTGATCGGCCAGTCGATGGCAAGGGCGGGATCATTCCAGATAATTCCCCGCTCATGCGCGGGGGAATAGACATCCGTGCACTTATAGAGCACATCGGCTGTTTCACTCAGCACGCAGAACCCGTGCGCGAAGCCGGGGGGAATGTACAGTTGCCGTTTATTCTCCCCCGAGAGTTCGACCCCGACCCACTGGCCGAAGCTCGGAGACCCTCTGCGGATGTCCACTGCCACGTCAAAGATGCGGCCCTCCAGGGCCATGACCAGTTTCCCTTGTGCGCGCTTTAACTGATAGTGCAGTCCCCGGAGCGTGCCGCGGACGGAATGCGAGAAATTATCCTGGACAAAGGGCCCGGCAATCCCGCCCTTGGCGTACTTGCCGGCGTGGTAGGTCTCAAGGAAATACCCGCGCGGATCGTTGAACACGTCGGGCTCGATCAGCACGACGCCCCTCAAGGTCGTCTCGATGAATTTCACGGCAATGTCCCTCGTCAGGCCGTCGAACGGCCCCCATCTTACGTCGATCCCCGTCTCAAAGGAAATAGACCCACCCGGCTGGCGCTCGTCCTGCAATAGGCCCACCGGAAGGCGGACGTGGCGCGCGGCAATCACGTTTACGAATGTGCCGGCGGGTCTTTCGGATCCACTACATCGGGCGGCTCAGGATAGAGCCGCTGGAGCCGCTCGATCAGGGGCTGGGCCTGGGGAGAACTGGTCATGGTCGGCTCGCTCGGCGGATGATCCCAGGTCAGCCGCGTGATGCCGGCCTCGGACAGGAGGGTCCGGATCGTCACCGCCAAAGCCTCGAGTGTCACCTCCGTGCCTTGACGCAGATCCAGCACCCGTTCTTTCGGATCAACCGGCGGAGGCCCGTCGTGCGCCAGCGCCCAACAGCGGTCGAAAATGGTTGCGCGCAGCGGGTGTGGTATGTTTAAAGACGACAGCTCGGATGTGCACAGCGCGGTGACCATCAGCACGAACTGAAGCTCCGGCATCCCCGGTTTATGGATGTCCAGCGAGGGCATGGGCTGTCCTTACCAAACCAGGCCTGGCCCGTCAACCCTCCCCCGCGGGAGCTCGAGGGAACATCTGATCCGATGATTACCATCATTCTGATGGGCCAGTTGCAGACCGACGACGGCGAGCGTGACCTGGCCTGCGACATTACAGAGCCGGTGACGGTCCGGCAGTTGATCCAGCGTCAAATCAGGCTGCGCCAGCACGTGTGGCAATTGATGAAGGAAAAAAAACTGATGGTGACGATCAACAAGCGGATCGCAAGCGAGGACTCCCTCGTGCATGACGGGGATGCTGTCAAGCTCGTCGCCCATGACGGCATGGGCGGCACCGGCCTGACACCGATGTAACCAGCCCGCGTCTGGAAGGATTGGCTTGGCAGCTCCACAAAGACACGGGGCCGGCCCCCTCTTGGGAGCCGGCCCCGTTGTACGTCGTTCGCCCGTCCGGGTTATTTCTTGCCGAGGATGGCGTCCTTGGCAGCCTTGGCGATACGGAATTTGACCACGGTCTTGGCCTTGATCTGGATCGGCGCGCCCGTCTGCGGGTTCCGTCCCATCCGGGCCTTGCGGTGGGCCAGCTTCAGCTTGCCGATACCGGGCAGCGTGAAGACATTCTTGGCTTGTTTGTAGGCCAGGTTGGCCAGTTCCTCCAGGAACTGGGAGGCCGTCTTCTTGGTGATGCCGACTTTTTCAGCCAAGTGATCAGCAACCTGCGACTTCGTCATTCCTTTTGCCATGAACAACCCTCCTCACATAACTGAATAATTGGTGAATGGTGGCAGGCCTCTGGGGAAACTGCCCCCTGCTATGATTGGTCAAGATGTAGACGTTAGAAGCGCGGATTTACACGACCAAATCCAAAAACAGGTCGGGAGTGTATCCAAAGGGGTCTACCCTGTCAACCTTAAAAACGCACACCGGATCAAAAACCGCGCAGGACAGCGGCGGCAATCTTGAAGTCGCGCACGGGGCGGAGTAGAGTACGGGTAGCAGTCTGTCGACGCAACCTGCACGGACGACACGAGGTCTGTCGTGGCCAAAGAACTCCCGATTCTCCCGACTCCGCCCCCCTCACAGGAGGGCGCGCAGGAGGAGTTTCTCTACACGCGCGTGTTCTGCTCGCGGGAAAACTCCCCTCCGCTGAAACTGCTGCTCGATTTCTTGAAATCAAAGGGGCAGCTTCCCCTCGTTCCCAAGATGGATCCCGCGGCGCTGGACGACTGGGCCTGGGTCCAGATTTCGCTCGGCTACAGCCGGGAACACAAGCCCATTCAATTGATGTGCGTGCGCGACCGCGGATCCTATAAAGACCTCTTCGATGAGGAACAAAAGTATTTTCTGGACCAATTGGGAGCGTTCAGCGACGTCGAGGCCCAGATCGTCCGGCAATGCGTGGCCGATTCCCGCTTCCTCATCACCTCCCGCCTGGTGAAGTCCGACATCACCGATGAAGGGTACGACTTCAACAGCTGGATCCTCGAATTCTATCAGGACAATTGCAACGGCGTGGTTCAGCTCGACGGGCAGGGATTCTTTTCCCCCAAGGGCGAGCTCATCGTTGAGCTCGACGCCACAGAAATTGAGTGACACGACACCGCGTGCCAGGCCTGCCCTCTTCACGGGCCTCTGCGCGACCCGTCGAAACCATCGCTCCCTCCGTGCTCGCGTGTCTCCGCTCGTGGTTGTCCGCATAGGCAGGTAATGGCCCCCGCGTCCCGTCCGGGCCGACGACTCTTCGTCCAATCCGAACAGTGGTTTCATCGCGCCCACGCCGCGCTGCTGGGCACGCTTCCCTGCCGGCGCGGATGCAGCCGCTGCTGTATCGGTCCGTTCGCCATCACGATCCTGGACGTCGCCGAGTTGCAGCAGGGCCTGGCGTCCCTGCCCGATGAAACCCTCCGGGATATCCAGTCACGGGCGCGCGCGCAGATCGCCACCTTTGAGTCGGCCTATTCCCGCCTCACGGCCACGCCGTTTCTTGATGACTGGCCGGACGCCGACATCGATCAGCTGGCGGCGCGATTCGCCGACCTCCCCTGCCCGGCTCTCGCCGCCGATGGCAGCTGCCGGGTCTATCCCTTCAGACCGCTCGCCTGTCGCACGATGGGGATCCCGGTCGAGGCGGATAATTTGATCCAGGGAGCCTGCGAGGTCCAGACCTCGGTCCCGCTGATCCGCCCCTCCCGCGCTATACGCGAGGAGGAACAACTGCTTGCCGGGCAAGAGGCGGCCGATATCGCAGAACATCGCCTGGCCTCTCCCGGGCGCGGCGAGGAGGTGCTGCTGGCCTACGGATTTCTTCCGGATCGCTCGGCGATTCCATGAGCCGTTCCTCCGCGGTGGAAGCCCGGCCCTCGCTAGACAGCATCGGAAGGGGTATGGTAAGGTTTCTCACCTTGCACAGGACGCGCCTGTAGCTCAGCGGATAGAGCACTAGCCTCCGGAGCTAGGGGCCACAGGTTCAAATCCTGTCAGGCGCGCCAATTCCAGCGCTCCGGGACATATCACGCAGACCAACCAGGTGGGGCCGTTAGCTCAGTTGGTAGAGCAGCTGACTCTTAATCAGCGGGCCGTAGGTTCGACCCCTACACGGCCCACCACACCCAGCTTGCTGGAGCCAACCGCCCATTTTACTGAAGGCGGTTGGAGAAAACCCATTATTGAGTTCTCCCTTTTACAATCCACACCGCGCTTGCGAGGTCAAGCGCCCCCAGATTCAAAGGGCGCTTGAAGTAAACACCTAAATTCGATCCTCTTCCCTGGCTTGGTTTCTCGCCGGGGTCGAGCGATAGCGTGGCAGCGACAGGCCTCAGGCGGCCCTACTTGACCCCTGCGATCTTCACCTCGAAATGGAGCGTCTTCCCTGCCAGCGGATGATTGAAATCCAGGACCACCGTGTCGGGCTTCACCTCGGTGACATGTGGGAATATCGGGCGACCTTCAGGATCCTTGCCCTGAAGTTGCGCACCGACTTTCTGCGCATCCGGCGGGATACGATCCTTGTTGACCTCGACCACGGCCTTCGGATCGACCATGCCGTATCCTTCCGCGGGGTCCACCGTTACCTGCTTGGTCTCCCCGACGGCCATCCCGTCCAAGGCCTTCTCCAGACCCGGAATGATCTCCTTCATCCCATGCTTGTACGTCAAGGGGGCCGAGCCCTCCGTGCTCTCGACCACCGTCTGGTCATCCAGCCGAAGCGTATATTCCACGGAAATCTCTTTGCCTGTGATCACGTTCATGACTCTCCTTTCTGAAGGCCGGCTTCGGCACAGCCTGCGTCAAGGAAGAAAAGGAGCGATGCCCTCTCTGCCACCTTGAGGCCGTGCGCGGCACTGGACCTCCGCAAGACAGTTTCTTGTAAAAATAGTTGGAAGGCGCCGCCCGGATTCAAAGATCGCAGGCGGTCGGCTCCAGACTATTTCTGTGTGGGTCGATTCATGTTAGCACACCCCGCCGAGGCTATGTCACGCTGAAACAGCGGCCGCCTGACGCTCATCGGCCATCCCGTATCAGGCGCGGCTTCCAGGCGACGTGGCGGCGGCAATCGCGGGGCGACATTGCTTCGCCCACCGAGACCGCGATCGCTGTGCCTCCTCCGCCCTCCCGTTGAGTTATGCTATCCTGCACTCCATTCGTTGAGACTTGGGCTGGACGACACATGAGCGGGCTGACAGTTACGGAGACCTTCCCGTGATCTTCGACTCCCTGCACCACGCCGGTTCCTACTTCATCGGAGATTGGTGGGACGAGACCATCGCCTATATTCGCGCGGCAACTCCGGCATTGCCGGACGGCGTGCACCCGGTTCGCGGGGACCTGATCGTGGCCCGCGTCCACTCAGGACAGACCCGCCCGGTGAACGAATCCGCGCTTGAATCCCACCGGGCCTACGTGGATGTGCACGTGGTGCTGGACGGACGGGAAACGATCGCCGTCTGGCCGACAGACCGCCTGGTCGTGCGCACTGCCTACAGCGACAAACAGGACGTGAGCTTCTACGATCCCCCGGCCGATGGAGGACTCCAGCTGAATCTTTCTCCGGGCTTCTTCGCGGTCTTGTTCCCACAGGACGCCCACATGACCCAGTTGATGGATCAGCGACCGGTGGCGATCAAGAAACTGGTCATGAAGATTTCCGTGGGGTTGGTCGGGAACGCTCCAAGCCGGCGCTGAACGGTCAGGATTCCGCCAGCTTGAGAACGATCTGCCATTCGTCCGGCCGCACAGGCTGGACAGACAAACGCGATCCCTTGCGCAACAACTCCATTTTCCTCAAGCGCGGCTCCTGTCGCAGTCGGTCCAATCTGACCGGCCGGGGAAAGCTACGCACCAGCTTGATATCCACCATGTCCCAGAGGGGCTTCGCCGGCCGGCTCCTGGGATCATAGTGCTTGTCTTTTGGATCAAAGGCCCTTTCGTCCGGGTAGGCCTCTTTCACGACTTCGGCAATGCCCATGACGGCCGGAGGATCGGCGTTGCTATGGTAGAAGAGAACCTGGTCTCCTTTCTTCATGGCCCGCATGAAATTGCGCGCCTGAAAATTGCGCACGCCGTCCCAGGAGGTTGTCCGGTTATGGGCCTTCCGGAGGTCTTGAATGGAAAAGGCACTTGGTTCAGACTTCATCAGCCAGTAGGCATGCGCCATCGAAGAACCTCACAATTGAACGACCTTCACCCTTGCGAAGAGACAAGGAGCTTGCATGGAACTGTCCCCATTCTTGTTCGGTCTGTATAAACTCGTCAAGTTCGCCGTGTATCCCTACACCTGGCTCTGCCTCGTGACCGCCGCCCTCGCCGCCCTGTCCTTTCTCCCCTCCTCCCCGGCCCGGCAGCGCTGGCTTCGCCTCCTGGCTGTCTCCGCCGTGGCCATAGTCTGGGTGTTGGGCTCGCCGGTCATGGCAACCATCGCGTCTGGCCTGCTGGAAAGCCGCTACCAAGCGTTCGACCGGACAACGACCGACCGTTTCGACGCCGTGGTCGTGCTCGGCGGCGGCATCTGGGGTAAAGGAAGCCTCCGCCCGGAAGATCAACTGCACGGCCTCAGCATGCAGCGAACCATCTGTGGTGTCGACCGGTTCGCCGAAGGCCACGCGCCCAGGCTGGTCCTGTCCGGAGGGGATGGGACAATTATTGGAGATGGGCCCAAGGAATCCGTGGAAATGCGGCGGCTGGCAATCCGGCTGGGAGTGCCGGAAGAGGCCGTCTTGATCGACGACCGGTCTCGAACGACTTACGAGAATGCGCTCGGGGTTAAACGCGTCCTGGGTGAGGGATCCATCCTGCTCGTGACGTCAGCCAGCCACATGGCGCGGGCCACCGGGCTGTTTCGCAAGCAAGGATTCACCGTCACGCCGGCCC
>JBFGRH010000099.1:0-7491 GCA_041563795.1 Nitrospiraceae bacterium
ACTTCCCGGTCGTTTCGGCCTCGATGATCATGCCCTGGGCGGCCGCGATCGCGCGCACGCCGGTGACGGCGACCTCCCGCGCGATGATCAGGATGGCCACGATGGCCGCCACCCGGTCGAATTGCACCAATAGAATGAGGGCGGACAGGACGAGCAGCTTGTCGGCGATCGGGTCCAGCAGCCGACCGAGCCTGGTGATCTGGGAGCGCCTTCTCGCCAGGTAGCCATCCAGCAGGTCGGTCACCGCGGCCACCACGAAGACGATGGCCGCCGCCAGGGACCGGTCCGGAGTGGGGTCGGAAAACAGCACGACGAAGACCGGAATCAGCAGGATTCTGACGACGGTCAGGAAGTTCGGCAGGTTGATGCTGGCAACGACCTCTGTCTGCTTGAGCGCGTCCGTCGTACGCACGTCCGATTCCCCTTCTTCCTGCGTGCAGAGAGTGTCGCGGTCAGGCCACGCCGTTCTTGAGCAGGTCGTGCAGATGCACCACGCCTGCCAGGCGGTTCCGCTCGTCCAGGACGACAAGCGAGGTGATGGAATGCTGCTCCATGATCTGCAGCGCCTTGGCGGCGAGCGCATCGGCCCGAATCGTCCGCGCGGACTTGCTGCCCAGGTCTTTGGCCTTGGCTCCAGCCAGGCTCTTCCCCTTCTCAAGGAACCGGCGCAGGTCGCCGTCCGTGACCACGCCGGCCAGCTTGCCCGTCGCGTCGATCAGCGTCGTCATGCCGAGCTTTTTTGACGTCATTTCCTTGATGGCGTCCTTGGCGGAGGCCGTGGCGGAGACGCGCGGCAGCGCCTCCCCCTGGTGCATGAGATCACGCACCTTGAACAGCAGGCGCCGGCCCAGCGCGCCCCCCGGATGAAACTGCGCGAAGTCCTCCTCCTTGAATCCCCGCTTCTGCAACAGGGCGATCGCCACGGCGTCGCCCATCGCCAGCGCCGCGGTGGTGCTCGAGGTCGGGGCCAGTCCCAGCGGGCAGGCTTCCTCGGAGACCGAGACGTCCAGGACCACGTCGCTGTACTTGGCCAGGGTGGATTGCGGTCGGCCCGTCAGGGCGATGATTGGAATGCCCAGCCGTTTCATGAACGGCAGGAGCTTGAGCACCTCCTCCGTCTCCCCGCTGTGTGAAATCGCCAGCAGCGCGTCCTCCTTGGCGAGCATGCCCAGGTCGCCGTGAATGCCGTCGGCCGGATGGACGAAGAAGGCCGGCGTACCCGTGCTCGCCAGCGTCGCGGCGATCTTCTGCCCGATCAGACCGGACTTGCCCATGCCGGAGACCACGACTTTCCCCGCGCACTGGAGCAGCAGGTCGACGGCCCTGGCAAAGCGGTCATCCAGCCGGTCCACCAGCGCGGCGATGGCACGCGCCTCGATGCTCAGCACCCGTTTCCCCTGCTGAATGCTCATCGGTCGCTCTCCGCGCCCTTGCCCGCCGCCTGGCAGATGCGCAGCAATCGCTCCAGCAATCGTTTCAGGTCATGGAGCGGCACCATGTTGGGACCGTCGGACGGCGCGTGGTCCGGGTCGGGATGCACCTCCATGAAGAATCCGTCGCAGCCGGCCGCCGCCGCCGCACAGGCCAGGGGGGCCACGAACTCGCGCTGGCCGGACGACTTGGTGCCGCCCCCGCCGGGCAACTGGACGCTGTGGGTGGCGTCGAACACGACCGGGTATCCGAACGAGCGCATGATCGGCAGGGCGCGCATGTCGACCACGAGGTTGTTGTAGCCGAACGACGACCCGCGCTCCGTCAGCAGAATCCTCCGCGTGCCGCTCTCCTCCAGCTTGGCGACGACATTCGCCATGTCTCCCGGAGAGAGGAACTGGCCCTTTTTCACGTTGACCACGCGCCCGGTCTTGGCCGCGGCGACCAGCAGATCGGTCTGCCGGCAGAGAAAGGCGGGAATCTGCAGGATGTCCACCGTCTCCCCCGCCTGCGCCGCCTCCTCCACGCTGTGCACGTCGGTGAGCACCGGCACGCCGACCTGCTCCTTCACCTTCTTCAAAATGGCCAGCCCCTCCGTGATGCCCGGGCCGCGGAACGACGACAGCGACGTGCGGTTCGCCTTGTCGTAGGACGATTTGAAGATGTACGGGATATTGAGGGCGCGGGCAATCTCCGCGATGCGGTGCGCGGTCTCCAGGACCAGCGGTTCGTTCTCGATGACGCAGGGGCCGGCGATGAGAAAATGCCGGTGCGCCGCGCCCACCCGGAAGGGACCGATCTCGACCTCATGCCCCATGCCGCCGCCCTCCTACCGTCCGCACTTTCGCCGCAAGGCTGCGCCGACAAAGGCGCTGAACAAGGGATGGGGACGGTGCAGCCGCGAGCTGTATTCCGGATGAAACTGCGTGGCCAGGAACCACGGATGCCCCTTGAGTTCGACGATTTCGACCAGCTGCCCGTCCGGCGACAGCCCGCTCAGGACCAGCCCCTGCGCGGCCAGGCGGTCGCGGTAGGCGTTGTTGAATTCGTACCGGTGCCGGTGCCGCTCCTTGACGTCCAGCACCCCATAGGCCTTGTGGGCCAGGCTGCCGTCCTGCAGGTGACAGGGATAGGCTCCCAGCCGCATCGTGCCGCCCTTGTCCTGGACCGACTTCTGGTGCTCCATCAGATGAATCACCGGGTGCGGGCAGTTGGGTTCGAATTCCGAGCTGTTCGCGTCGGCGAGGCCGGCGGCGTTCCGCGCCAGTTCGATCACCGCGCACTGCATGCCGAGGCAGAGGCCGAAGAAGGGAATGCCCCGTTCCCTGGCGAACCGGATCGTCTGGATCTTGCCTTCGATCCCGCGGATGCCGAATCCCCCCGGAATGAGGATGCCGTCGGCCTCCCGCAGCGTCTGCTCGGCGCCCCGCCGTTCGATGTCTTCCGATTCGATCCAGTTGATGTTGACGCGCGTTTCGTGATCCACGCCGCCGTGCACCAGCGCCTCGGTGAGGCTCTTGTACGACTCCTTCAGCCCGATGTACTTGCCGACCAGGGCGACGGAGACTTCGTGCTTGGGCCGCTTGATCTTCTGGACCATGGCGTCCCATTCGCGCAGGTTCGGCGGGCCCGTTTCCAGCTTGAGCTGGCGCACGATCAGCTCGTCGAGGCCTTCCTTGCGGAAGACGATCGGCACCTCGTACACCGTTTCCACGTCCTTGGCCGTGATCACGGCGCCCTTTTCCACGTTGCAGAAGAGCGCCATCTTGTCCTTGAGGTCCGGCGGGAGAAACCGGTCGGTCCGGCACAGGAGGATGTTCGGCTGGATGCCGATCTCGCGCAGCTTGTTGACGGAATGCTGGGTCGGCTTCGTTTTCAATTCGCCGGACGCGCCGATGTACGGCACCAGCGTCAGGTGGACGTACAGGACATTCTCGCGCCCCACGTCGTAGGGCATCTGCCGGATCGCCTCGAGGAACGGCAGGCTCTCGATGTCGCCGACCGTGCCGCCGATCTCGACGATGGCCACGTCCGTGTCCTGGGCCACGTTCCGGATGCACTGCTTGATCTCGTCGGTGATGTGCGGCACCACCTGGACGGTCCCGCCGAGGTAGTCGCCGCGGCGTTCCTTGGTGATGACCGCATTGTAGATGCGGCCGGTGGTGTAATTGTTGTCCCGGGTCAGCGTCAGCGAGGTGAAGCGTTCGTAGTGGCCCAGGTCCAGGTCGGTCTCCGCCCCGTCCTCGGTCACGAACACCTCCCCGTGCTGGTACGGGTTCATCGTCCCCGGGTCGACGTTGATGTAGGGGTCCAGCTTGAGGAAGGTGATTTTCAGCCCGCGGCTCTCCAGGAGATTGCCGATCGACGCCGAGGCGAGCCCCTTCCCCAGCGAGGAGACGACACCGCCGGTCACAAAGATGAATTTGCTCATCGCCTGCCCCTCGCCTTGGCCCGTGCCGCCTGTCGGGTGGTTGTGCGTCGTCGTGTCATACGATTGAGGACCGATGCCGCCTGTTTCAAATCCGTCGGGGTGTCGATGCGCAAGGAGTCCCGCCTGGTTTCCCAGACGCGGATCCGGATGCCGTGCTCGAGCGCGCGGAGCTGCTCCAGCTTTTCGGCCTCTTCCAGCGGGCTGGTCGGCATCCGCGAAAGCCGCAGCAGCGTCGCACGCGTATAAATGTAAATCCCCAGATGGACATAATGCAACCCGGAGGTGAAATTCCCGGGGCCTTTGGCGCGATCGCATGGGATCGGCGCGCGGGAAAAATAGAGGGCCTCGCCGCGGTGATCCGTCACGACCTTCACGATGCCGGGGTTGCGGACCTCGCCCGACGAGGTCAGCGCGCGCTTGAGCGTGCCCATGCCGGCGCCGCTGCGGAGAAAGGGCCGGATGAGATCACCGAGTAATCCGGGATGCAGCGCAATCTCGTCGCCCTGCAGGTTGACGAACCAGCGGCCGGACGTCCGCCGGGCGACCGCGGCGACCCGGTCCGTGCCGGTCCGGAACTTCCCCTTCGGCATCACGACGTCGCCGCCGAAGGCGGTGACCGCCTTGCGAATGCGGGCGTCGTCGGTGGCGACCAGCACGCGGCGGACGCCGGGCGACTGGCGGGCGCGTTCGTAGACATGCTGGATGAGCGGCTTGCCGGCCAGCAGGGCCAGCGGTTTTCCGGGGAATCGAGAGGAGCCGAACCGCGCCGGAATGACGACCGTCACCGGCGGGGTCGCTTTAGGCATGCGTCAGGGCCTCGGTCAGTTGCTGCGCGGTCACCGTCGCCGTGCCGACCATGCCGACCACGATGCCGGCTGCGTGGTTGGCCAGGGCGGCTCCATCCCGGATCGAGGCGCCGGTCGCCATGGCCAGCGCCAGGGTGCCGATGGCGGTGTCGCCGGCGCCGGTCACATCGTAGACCTGCCGTGCCACCGTGGGAATGTGCCAGTGCGAGCCGTTGGCCTCGAACAGGCTCATGCCCTTCTCGCCGCGCGTGATCAGGACGCATTCGCAGCCCAGCCGCTGCCGGAGAATATCCCCCGACTGGAGGACGGCCTGGTCGGCGTCCCCGTCGTGCACGCCGGCGGCCTGCGCGGCTTCGAGATGGTTGGGCGTCACCACCGTGACGCCTTTATAGTAGGAGAAGTGCTCCACCTTGGGATCCACGATGATCGGGACGCGCCGCAGGGCGGCCAGGCGCGTCAACTCGGTCATGAGTCCGGCGGTCACGACGCCCTTCGCGTAATCCGACACCACGAGGCACGAAATGTCACGCAGGCGGGACTCGACGTAGCGGACGATGCGCCGCTGGTGCGACGCGTTGATGTCGGTCCGTCCTTCGACGTCGTACCGGACGATCTGTTGGTTGTGGGCGATGACACGGGTCTTTCGCGTGGTCGGACGGTCCGGGTCGATGATCACGCCGCCCCGCCCGCGCCGGTGGGTGCCCAGTTCTTTCAGCAACTGGCGCCCGCCCTCGTCCGAGCCGATGATGCCGCAGAGGTCCGCCCGGCCGCCGAGCGAGACGATGTTGTTGAAGACGTTCGCCGCCCCGCCCAGCTTGAGCGATTCCGAATTGACGTGGACGATCGGGACCGGCGCCTCGGGGGAAATCCGGCTGACGTTGCCCCAGATATAATGGTCCAGGATCAGGTCGCCGACGACCAGCACGGTCGCCTGCGGAAACCGGGCGATGTGGCTGCGCAGCGCGCGGGGGTCCTGGACCGGCAGGCGTCCCGTCTCCCCGTTCCGGGCGCGGGGTGCGCCCGAGGCCCGCACGGGCTTGCTCATCGAATGGCTTTTCCGATTCGTTCCCACCGGACCCACTCCTGCCAGGTGCCCTGCCCGCTCCATGACCAGTAGATGCGCAGCGCGCGTCCCTTGATTTTCTCCTCTTTCACGAAGCCCCAGAACCGGCTGTCCAGGCTCTGGTCCCGGTTGTCGCCCATCACGAAGTAGGAATCGTCCGGGATGGTCACCGGTCCGTAGTTGTCCCGCGGATTGATCGCGCCGTCGATGATGCCGGGGTCCACGCGCTGCGTGTAGGCTTGATCCGGCACCACGGCGCCGTTCACGTAGACCGTCTTGTTGGCGATGTGCACGACATCGCCCGGAAGGCCCACGATGCGCTTGATGAAATCCTTCTCCTCATCCTCGGGGTAGCGGAAGACGATGACGTCGCCCCGCTGCGGCGGCTCGAACGTGACCAGGTTGCGGGTGGTATAGCACGTCATGGGCGGAAGCGCCAACTTGACGCGGCAATCCCCCGGCCATTGCACGCCGTACGAGAGCTTGCTGACGAGGATGTGATCGCCGATCAGCAGCGTCGGGATCATGGACCCCGAGGGGATCTTGAACGCCTGCACGATGACGACCCGGATCGCAAAGGCCAGCAGCATGGCCACGATGATGGCTTCCGTATATTCCCGCCAGATCGGCTTCCGCCGCGCACCCGCCGTCTCGACGGCGGCCACCTGGTCGAGGGACGAGTCGGGCGCGGCCGTCTCCGCCTGGGAACCGGGAGCGCTATCGATCGGCGTCGGCAAACCGGACGGGTCACGCTCGAGCGTCATTCGCCCGTCACTTTCAGCAGCGCCAGGAAGGCCTCCTGCGGCACTTCCACCTTGCCCACCTGCTTCATCCGTTTCTTCCCCTCTTTCTGCTTTTCCCAGAGCTTTCGCTTGCGGGAGATGTCGCCGCCGTAGCACTTGGCGGTCACGTTCTTCTTGATCGCGCCGATCGTCTCGCGCGCGACGATCTTGCTGCCGATGGCCGCCTGGATGGCGATCTCGAACATCTGCTTGGGGATCAGCTCCTTCATTTTTTCCGCCATCTGCCGCCCCCGCGCATGCGCGTTGTCCTTGTGCGTGATGAACGAGAGCGCGTCGACCGTTTCGCCGTTGAGCAGCATGTCGATCTTGACCATGTCGCCGGTCCGGTAGCCGAGGACTTCGTAATCGAACGAGGCGTAGCCCTGCGTCTTGGATTTCAGCCGGTCAAAAAAATCGAGGATGATTTCGTTGAGCGGCAGTTCGTAGGTCAGCATCGCGCGCGTCGGGTCCAGGTACTGCAGGCCCTGCTGGATGCCGCGCCGTTCCTGGCACAGCTTGAGCACGTTGCCGACATAGCGCTCGGGGGTGATGATCGTCGCCCGGATGAACGGCTCCTCGAAGCTTTCGATCGACGAGGCCGGCGGCAGCTTGGCCGGATTGTCGATCGCGAGCACCTCCCCCGCCGTGGTGAGGACCTGGTAGACGACCGTCGGCGCGGTGGTGATCAGGGTCAGGTTGTATTCGCGTTCCAGCCGCTCCTGGATGATTTCCATGTGCAGCAGGCCGAGAAACCCGCACCGGAACCCGAACCCGAGGGCGAGCGAGGATTCCGGCTCGTAGACGAACGACGAGTCGTTCAGGCGGAGTTTCATCAGCGCGTCGCGGAGGTCCTCGAAGCGGGCCGTGTCCGTCGTGTAGAGCCCGCAGAAGACCATGGGGCGGACGTCCTTGTAGCCGGGAAGGGGCGCCTCCGTCGGCTTGGCGGCATCGGTGAGCGTGTCGCCGATCTTCGTGTCG
>JBFGRH010000100.1:0-7444 GCA_041563795.1 Nitrospiraceae bacterium
ACCATCGCGGGCCTCCGAAACATCCGGACTCGTTGACTCCGCGAGTGTACTCCTCTAGCCTTGGCCCATGCTCAAACCGGTCGCTTTCGCCAACGCCATCGCCGTCACGACCGCCGCCCTGACGGCCTTCCTCTGGGCGCTGCGGTTCCTGCTACCGACGTTCTTCACCTTCTTCTTCAACGCGCAGTTTTTCGGCGCCGACGTCGCTTCGCTCCTGCCGAAGGACACGAACCTGCTGCTGATGCTCGCAGAATTTCTTGCGCTGCTCGCCGGCGCCTGGGGAATCGGTTTTCTGTGGGCAACCTTGTATAACCGCTGGGCGAGATGAAACTCGAACAGCTTGGCGGGCTGAAAGCTCGTCTGACCGGCGGAACAGACGGTCGTGGTGGCGGCACCGGGCCGGTCGTGATTCTGCTGCACGGGTGGGGCGCGCCGGGAGACGACCTGGTGCCGCTCGGGTCCGAGATTGACGCACCGACGGGGACGCGCTTTGTCTTTCCGGAAGCGCCGCTCTCGCTCCAGATGGGTTTCGGAGAATCCCGCGGCTGGTGGATGCTGGACTTGGAGCAACGTCAGCGCGAGATCGCCGCCGGGCGGGCGCGCGATCTGTCCCGACGGATCCCGGAGGGATTGGCCGAGGCGCGGGCCAGGGTAATGGCGCTGCTGGACGAATCGGAGCACTGTCTGGGGGCCCAACAGATCGTCCTCGGCGGATTCTCACAGGGGGCAATGCTGGCGTGCGACGTCGCCCTGCACTCGGGCAAGCCGCTCGCGGGGCTGGTGATGCTGTCGGGAACCCTGCTCGCGGCGGATGAGTGGACGCCCCTGATGGCAAAGCGTAAAGGGTTGCGGGTGTTTCAAAGCCACGGCAGCATGGATCCGCTGCTGCAATTCTCCATGGCCGAGCAACTGAGAGATCTCATGACGCAGTCCGGTTTGTCCGTCGAATGGGTCGGGTTCCGAGGCGGGCACGAACTGCCGGGAATCGTCCTCGACAAGTTGGGCGGGTTTCTTCGCACCGTTCTCACGCCACGCTGACGCTCAGCTCTCGGCGATCACCGTGCCTTCCATCCCTGCATGGCCGCGGACACGGCACCAAAATAGATAAGTGCCGGCCTGTGCCTGGAGCAGAATGGTGATCGAGTGTCCGGGCGGCAGACGGAAATTCTCCGGCGCTTCCAGCACGCGCACGCGCGAGTCGGTCAGCAGGGGGCCGGCAAACTCGTGCGCCTCACGTCCCTCGTTGACGATCGTCAGGCGGGCCGGCGCCCCGGCATGCACGCGAATCGTGGCGGGGGAAAACTTGAAATCCTGCGCGGCGACGCGAACCGTCTGCTCGTCCTGCCCGCAGGCGGTGAGAACGGCCGAGGCCAGTATTGCCAGAACAAGAACCGGCCGTATCATAGACCGACCTTCGGTTGAGCCGTTTGCCATTCCGTACGTTATGTGAGCCGGCGGCTCATCCGGGTCTTATCGTAACCGGCGCCGCCGGAGAGAGTCTTCAACCCGTCAGAGGTTTTTGTGGGCGTTGAAGGTTCGTGTTCTCACAGTCCGACGCGGTCCAGCAGGCGCTGCAAAAACCCAGCCGTCCCCAGGTCATCTTTTCTATGCCGGACGTGGTAGGTCCTGGTTTGCAGCTTGTCCCAATCAACCATCACCCGCCCGCCCATCTGCTCGTGCAGCTTGGCCCAGGACTCCAGAATGTTGAGGCAGGCATGGTCGATATGGCGCAGCGAGTCGAAGCGCATCTCGACGGCCACGCCCGGCGGCACGTTCTCCAGCGCCGTGGCCAGCCTGGGCAGGCTGACGAAGGTGGCGATGCCCATCAGGTGGAACCGGTAGGTTACGATGGGGGAACCGGTCAGCGGTTCCAGGTGCGTTTCCAGGTTCTGGGTCGTGTAGAGCAGCTTCCAAATCGCCAGCCCGACGCCGATTAGGACGCCGGTCAAAAGATTGGTGACGACAATGGCGCCCATCGTGCCGAGGTAGATCAAGACCTCGCTCCGGCCGTACGCCTTCAGGTCATGGATGGCGGCGGGATTCATGAGCTTGTAGCCGGTGAAGACGAGGATCGCCCCCAGGGAGGACGTGGGAATCTGGCGCAGCACGAACGGAAGGAAGGCGACCAGGATTAACAGCCATGCACCATGCAGGATGGCGGAGGCGCGCGTCCTCGCCCCGGCCTGCACGTTGGCCGAGCTGCGAACCATGACGCCCGTCACCGGCAGGGCCCCCAACAGGCCGCAGAGCACGTTGCCCACACCCTGGGAGAAGAGTTCCTTGTTGTAGCGAGTCCGCGGGCCCGAGTGCAGTTGGTCCACCGCGGTCGCCGACAGCAGCGTTTCCACGCTGGCGATGAAGGCCAGCGCAAGCGACGCCGAGATCAGTGAGGTGTCCATCAGGTGCATCAGGCTGTCGAGCCCCGGCAGATGAATGATGCCCAGTAGATCGTCGCGCACCTTCACGTGGCTGATCGGGAGATCGAATCCGAAACTGAGGGCCGACGCGATCCCCACGCCCACGAGCACGCCGGGGAGCGCCTGGACCTGCTTCGGGATGTACTTGTTCCAGAGGATGATCGTCAGGATCGTCAGCACTCCGATCGCCGCCGCCTCCTGATGCGCGGGGCCGCCTTCTGTGGGGAGCACGGCTTTCACGATGCCCTCCGGAATGCTCAGGAGATTCTCGAGGCCGGTGGCGCGCGGCGCGTCGTCGATCATGATGTGGAACTGGCTGGAAAGGATCAGCAGGCCGATGCCGCCCAGCATTCCGTGGATGACCGCGGGGGAGACGGCCCGGAACCACTGGCCCAGTTGCAGCCAGGCTGCCACCATCTGGTGGACTCCGGCCAGGATGATGATGACACCCAGCTTTTCCATGCCGTAGGTCTGGATGTACTCAAAGACGATCACGATGAGGCCGGCGGCCGGCCCACTGACCTGGAGTGGACAGCCGGAGAGGAATCCGACCACGAGCCCGCCGATGATGCCGGTGATGATCCCCGTGGCCGGCGGCGCGCCCGAGGCGATCGCGATGCCCATGCAGAGGGGCAAGGCCACGAAAAAGACCACGATGGAGGAAAAGAGATCGTCTTTGAGGTTGCCGAGGATGGACTGGGAGCCCGGCGGCATATCCATGAAGCAGTCTAGTCCGCGGCCTTTACGCTGTCCACGAAATAGGGCGTTTCGCCGAAACAGTTGGAGGGAATGTTGCGATACTCGCTGTAGTGCAGCACCACCCGCTTGCCCATCAGCTCATTGAGCTGTGCGGGAAGCTGGTCGTCCCACATTCGCACGCTGAAGGGCCAGGTGACCGGAGCGACGCCCGGCACGGTGGCCATGGCCAGCTCCCCTTCGTAGGTTTTACAGAGCCAGCCTTTGCGTGAAAATTTCTGCAGGTAGCCGGTGTGATCGCCGTCCGAGTAGCTCCAGTGCAGCACCACGGCCAGGTACAGGGCGCCGGCCAGAATCGGGATCAGGATCAGGGCCAGCAGAAGTTTCTTGAAGAAGGAGCGCCAGAACCCAGACGTGACGGGCTGGGGAGGGCTCGCGGCCGGTATCATCGGGGCGTGACGGGCTCCGTCGTCATACGTCGGCGAACAGCCAGGAAGCGTCGGCCTTGCGCTTCTTCTCGTAGGCGGTAATCGCCGCTTCATGCTGCAGGCTCAAGCCGATCTGGTCCAACCCCCTGTAGAGGCAGTCCTTGCGGAACGGATCGATGTCGAAGCGGTAGGTCCGGCCCTCCGGCGTCGCGACGGTCTGGGCGCCGAGATCCACGGTCACCCGGTAGCCGTCCTTTGCCGCGCCCGTGAACAGCGCCTGGACCTCGTCGGCCTTGAGCACGACCGGCAGGATGCCGTTCTGAAAACAGTTGTTGTAGAAGATGTCCGCGAAGCTCGGTGCGATCACACAGCGAAAGCCCTGATCCAGCAGCGCCCAGGGGGCATGCTCGCGCGACGAGCCGCAGCCGAAATTGTCGCGGGTCAATAGAATCGTCGCCTGTTGGTAGCGCGGCTGGTTGAGGAAAAACTCCGGGTCCGGCGAGCTGTCCTTCTTCTTGCGCCAGTCGTAAAAGAGGCCCTCCCGCAGTCCCGTGCGCTTGATCGTTTTCAAAAACTGCTTGGGGATGATCTGGTCCGTGTCGACGTTAACCCGGTCGAGCGGCGCGACGAGGCCGGTATGGGTGGTGAAGGGCTGCATGGTCACGACCAGTTCCTGATGTCCACGAAATGCCCCTCGACCGCCGCGGCCACGGCCATGATGGGGGAGACGAGATGCGTGCGTCCGCCGGCGCCCTGGCGTCCTTCGAAATTGCGGTTGCTGGTGGAGGCGCAGCGTTCGCCCGGCTTGAGCACGTCGGCGTTCATGGCCAGGCACATGCTGCATCCCGCTTCGCGCCATTCGAACCCGGCATCCCTGAAAATCTTGTCCAGGCCTTCCTGCTCGGCCTGCTGCTTGACGAGCCCGGAGCCGGGCACCACCATCGCGTGCACGCTTTTCGCGACCTTCCTGCCTTTCGCAAAGCTGGCCGCCAGGCGCAGGTCCTCGATGCGCGAGTTGGTGCAGGAGCCGATGAAGACCTTGTCGATCGCGATCTGCGTGATGGGCACATTGGGCGCGAGTCCCATGTACGTGAGCGCACGCTCCGTGGCCTGACGGGACTTCTCGTCCGGCATCGCCTTCGGGTCCGGGACCGTCCCGTCCACGCCGGTGACCATGCCGGGGCTCGTGCCCCACGTGACCTGCGGCGCGATCTGTTCGGCCTTCAATTCAACGGTCCTGTCGTAGGCGGCGCCGGGATCGGTCGGGAGCGCCTGCCAGGCCTTGACCGCCTGCTCCCACAGGGCGCCGGTCGGGGCCATGGGACGTCCCTTGATATAGGCCACCGTCTTGTCATCGGGCGCGACCATGCCGGCGCGGGCGCCGGCCTCGATGGACATATTGCACAACGTCATACGACCTTCGATTGTCAGGCCGCGGATCACCGGGCCGGTATACTCGATCACGTAGCCCGTGCCGCCCGCCGTGCCGATCTTGCCGATGATGGCCAGGATCACGTCTTTCGCCGAACACCGTTCGGAGAGGCGCCCGTCCACGCGAATCTCCATCGTCCGGGGCCTGGTCTGGATCAGGCATTGCGTGGCCAGCACGTGCTCGACCTCGCTCGTGCCGATGCCGAAGGCCAGCGCGCCGAAGGCGCCGTGCGTGGAGGTGTGCGAATCGCCGCAGACGATCGTCATGCCGGGCAGCGTGAAGCCCTGTTCCGGGCCGATCACGTGGACGATGCCCTGCCGGGCGTCGTTCATCCCGAAGATGGTGATGCCGAAATCCCGGCAGTTTTCCTCCAGCGTCTGGATCTGCTTGGCGCTGACCGGGTCGGCGATGCCAAGCTTCCGGTCTGTTGTCGGGACATTGTGGTCGGGCACCGCGAGCGTCGCGCCGGGCCGCCGCGGCTTCCGCCCGGCGAGCTTCAGCCCTTCGAACGCCTGCGGAGAGGTGACTTCATGGACCAACTGCCGGTCGACGTACAGCAGCGTCGTGCCGTCCGGTTCGGTCCGGACCACGTGCGCATCCCAGATCTTGTCGAAGAGTGTTTTCCCGGCCATGAACGCCTCTGCCATCGAGCGAGAGCGCCAGTATAACAGGTTCGCCCCGGCCTCCGAAAGCGACGCGGCACGGCACAGGGATAGTGTCGGCGCGCGCGCCGTCCGCGTCGTCCGGTCATAATCTAATCTGGTATCCACACGGAAGAATCGTTAAAATGCCTTCCTCTTTTCGGAGGTATTGGGTGAAAGGCATGCGCCTGTCGAAGGATCCGTCAAACACGCGCCCCGCTCGGCGAGCGTGCGCCTCCCTGTGTGCGCTGATCGGGCTGAGCCTGCTGCTCTCCTCATGCGCCACGCCTCCGCCATCCCCGCCCGAGCCCCGGGAGCAGTCTGCCGCGGCGTCTCGTAAGCCTGCGTCCGCCGATTCGCAGCGGGTTCCTTCCCTTT
This sequence comes from Nitrospiraceae bacterium, assembly GCA_041563795.1. Classification (GTDB taxonomy): domain Bacteria; phylum Nitrospirota; class Nitrospiria; order Nitrospirales; family Nitrospiraceae; genus 2-02-FULL-62-14. Next base: position 5,993 of record JBFGRH010000100.1, read on the forward strand.
CCACTTCCCCTTCCCCTTCGCCGGAGCCGCACAAGGCCGAGCCGTCTCGCAAAAGGGCTCCCGCGCCTCCCAAGCCGTTGGAGCTGACGCCCGAGATGGACGAACGGATCGCCCCATTGCTGCTTGCCATCCTGGAGCGGGAGGCCCAGATTCAGAGTTTGGAGAGAAAGCTGGACGACGCCATCCTGGAAACCGTGCGCAGTAAAGCCAAGCTGGCCAGCCTGGAAAGCCGCGCCGAGGCTGCGTCCAACCTTGCCGAGGCGGAGGTGGGGTTCAAGACCCTCGCCGACTCCGTCAAGGGACTGAACAAGCGGCCGGAAGCCGTGCGCCTGGACGCCCTCTTGAAGACCAGCGCGGCCGAGCTCAAGAAGGAGAACTACGGCGGGTCGCTCTTTCTGACCAATCAGATCAAGGGCAAGTTGCTGGATCTGCAGGATCTGATCGACAGTGAAGAGCAGCAGCGGGCCGCCGCGGGCAAATCCTCCGCGTCGGCGGCGTTCGATACGAGGCTCGCCAGGCTGCAGGCGTTGCTGGCGGAGAAAGACGCGCTGGTGCAGAAGCTCCACCGGAAGCTCGATGACACGATCCAGGAAGCGGTCCGCACCAAGTCCAAGCTCCGGAGCCAGGAAAACACGGCCGAGGCCGCCTCCAACCTCGCCGAGGCGGAAACGGCGGTGAAGCTGCTCAACGATTCCGAGTCGGGTTCGGGCGGGCAGTCTGAAATGGGCCAGGTCGACGCCCTGATGAAGATGGGCGCCGACGAGTTCAAAAAAGAGAATTACAGCGGGTCGCTCTACGCCACCCACCAGGTCAAGGCCATCCTGAAAGACATCCAGGAGAATTCGCGCGGGCGGATTGCGATGACCCCCCTGCAGGGGGAGGTGCTCTTTGCCCTGCCCCTGACCCTCAAGGTCGCCGTGTCCGGGAAGGCGCACGACGGCCCCTCCGCCGAATCTCCCGTCGCCTGGTCCGTCCAGCGCGGGAGCTCGCAGACCGCGGTCTCGTACAAGGGTGCGTGGATACGCGTGCGGGGCGAGGGCGGCCGGTGGGGCTGGGTCTACTACGATTTGATCACGAGTCCGTAACGGGCGCGGCCTTACGAGGCGGGGGCCGTCGCCACGCAATTGCGGCCGTTGTTCTTGGCCTGGTAGAGCGCCGCATCGGCGTTGCTGAGCAGGACGTTGGTGGTGCTGCCGGCGTCAGGAAACGTGGCGACGCCGATGCTGACGGTGACCGCCTTGCGCTGGTTGACCGTATCCTCCGTTTCCACCGAGATCCGCTGGCGGATTCGTTCGGCGACCTCCAGGGCCCCCTTTTGATCCTGGTCGGGCAGCAGGACCAGGAACTCCTCCCCTCCGTAGCGGGCGGCGAAGTCGTTGGTGCGCAGCGACGAACTCAAAATCTCCCCGACTTTCTTCAACAATCCGTCCCCCTCGGGATGGCCGTAGGTAT
>JBFGRH010000101.1:0-7369 GCA_041563795.1 Nitrospiraceae bacterium
CCCGCCGGTGCGCCGGGCGCCGGCCACCGATCCCACCCGCATCACCAGGTCCGTGATCATGGCGCTGCCCGCGGCCGCGTTGACTTTGGCGATCAGCTCCGGCTTCAGGAACGTCAGGTGCTGCACCCACACGGAATTTTCCACGACCAGGTAGAGTTTCCTGAATTTGATCTGATCGGGCCGCGTGTGGCTGGCGATCGGCTCGCCGGCGATCGCGGGCCAGTTGCGCAGAAGCTTGTGCTCCAGCAGCCGCGACTCCATGCCGTGGCGGCGTGCCACGCCGCTCAGCACCGAGGCGATCGAATCGAAGAAGGACTGCACGGCCATGCGCGCATTGTAGCAGCGTTGCCGGCTCGAGACTAGCGCGGACGGGCGGGACTGGTGCTATAGTGGCGCGTCATGGCGAAGGACAAGGACAAGGGCGAGAAGGTCGTCGCCACCAACCGGAAGGCATTCCACGACTATCATATCGAGGACCGGCTCGAAGCGGGCATCGTCCTGCGGGGCACGGAAGTCAAATCACTGCGGGACGGCCTCGTGAATCTCCGGGACAGCTACGCCAGCGTGAACAACGGTGAGGTGTTCCTGCACAACTGCCACATCAATCCTTACAGCCACGGGAACATCCTGAACCATGAGCCGCTGCGGACCCGGAAACTGCTCCTCCATCAGAAAGAGATCACCAAACTGATCGGGCAGACGCAGCAGAAGGGCCTCACGCTCATTCCGCTCCGCATCTATTTCAGCCCGCGCGGGCATGCCAAGGTGGAGCTGGCGCTCGCCAAGGGCAAGAAACAGTATGACCGCCGCGCGACGATCAAGGAGCGGGAAGCTGGCCGCGAAGTCGAGCGGGCGATGAAAGATAAGCGCCGGTAGCCACGTCGCTGCGACCCCCAGGCACTCCTCACGAAAGGAACGCCTTGCACAGCTCCTCCACGTGACGCTCGTCCGTTCCGCAGCAGCCGCCGATCACGGACAGACGTCGCAGGGTCTGTTGCATGTCGCGGCATCTTCTTCCCAGGTCAATCGGATCGCCGTCGTCCAATTCGGGCGCGTCGTTGAGCTCCGCGTGGCTTCTCGTGGACGCGTTGGCGCGCAGTCCACGGATCCGGTCGAGCCACGGGCCTCCCGGCGTCAGCGACCGGCTGAAATGCGTCGGATGGGCGCAGTTGATCATGTAATAGACAGGGAACCCGCCGGTGGCCTCATCGGTCTGCTCGATGGCCTCGCGGAGCGTCTGCCCCGTGGGGAGCTTGCCGTCCGTCTCGACCGTGAAGGAGATCGCGGCGGGCATGCCGAGGGATTTGGCGGCCGTGGCGACCCCGATCGCCTCCTCCACGTAGTTGAGCGTCCATGCGGTGACCATGTCCGCATCGGTGGCGGCCAGCGTGGCGATCTGCACCGCATGGTAGTCCGCCGCTTCGGCGGCGGTCATGAGGGCGGACGGAACGTAGCCGTCTCCACGTGGCCCGATGTCTCCGCCGATCACGACCGGACTGTCCTGCGTGGCAAACCGTTCACGAATACCCTGCACCAGTTCGATGGCTTTCCGGTTCGCGTCAGCCAGCGCACCGGCCGAGTAGCCCAGTTTCCGACCCCAGTCTCGATTGGCCCGCCACGTCGGACCTGCGAGGATCATTCCCGCGCCGTAGCGCACGGCCATCTCGACGTAGGTCGTGAAGTACTTTTCCAGGGTTCTGGTGCCCGCATCGGTCTTCAGCAGGTCAAAGGCCGCGAATTCGGGCAAGGTGAGGCCGTCGCGGAAGATCAGGGTGGTTTCAAGCCCTCCGTCCGTCAGGAAGATTCCGCCGTCTGTTTGGGGGAGGCGCGAGCGATACGCCGGCATAAGGCGTGGATTTTTAACGATCCTTGACGAGATTGCAAGAGCGGAAAGTAATTTTCTCCAGTTACCCATTGACATTAGTCCTAGCTAGGACTATCTTGGTGAGCAGTATTCGTGGCAGCGCACAACTTCACACAGGGGGTGGCCGATGAAAGCGTTTTTTCAGACCGATGAGAGTTGGACGGGGTTAATCCTGAGGCTGACGCTCGGGCTCGTCATGCTCCCGCACGGAGCCCAGAAGCTCCTGGGCATGTTCGGCGGGTTTGGGTTCGACGGGACGATGGGATTCTTTACCGAAAAAATGGGGATTCCCTGGATTATCGCCTTTCTCATCATCATGGGTGAATCCTTCGGCAGCCTGGGACTCATTGCCGGATTCTTGACTCGGTTCAGCGCCGCGAGCATCGGGGTGATCATGCTGGGGGCGATTACGATGGTGCACCTGCCGCACGGGTTCTTCATGAACTGGTTCGGCAAGCAGGCGGGTGAGGGCTACGAGTATCATCTGTTGGTGCTCGGCATCGCGATCGCGCTGACGATTGCCGGGGCGGGACGCTGGTCGGTGGATCAGCAGATTGCGCAGAGGATAGGGAAATAAATTTCGAGCAGGATCCGAAAGTGAGGTGCGCCATGAGCATGGCACAGACAACGACAGGGCAACGAGCTGGCACAGGACAGGCCAAGACCGTCATGCAGGTCCATCGGCAGGGGTCGGCCCACATGGTCGGCGACGGGTTTCCCGTCCGCAACCTGATTCCGGGCGACGGCGTGGCCGAGCAGCTTTCGCCGTTCCTGCTGCTGGACTATGCAGGACCGGCCTACTTCCCGCCCACCGACACCCCGCGCGGCGTGGGCGAACACCCGCACCGGGGGTTTGAAACCGTGACCATCGTCTACGAGGGCATGGTGGCGCACCGGGACTCGACCGGCAGTGGCGGCATCATCGGACCGGGCGACGTGCAATGGATGACGGCCGCTTCGGGTATCGTACACGAGGAGATGCACGAGCGGGGGTGGGCAAAAAATGGCGGCACGCTCCACGCCATACAACTATGGGTCAATCTGCCCAGGGCACACAAGATGTCCAGGCCGGGCTATCAGACGCTGCTCAACAACGAGATTCCGGCCGTGGATCTGGAGGGCGGCGCAGGCCGGCTGCGCGTGATCGCCGGGGAGTTTCGGGGTGCCAAAGGACCGGCGAAGACCTTTACCCCGGTTCATCTCTACGACCTGCGCGTGAGCGCGGGGCATCGTACGGAGGTGACCGTGCCGGCCGGCTTCAACACGGCGGTCTTCGTGCTGCAGGGCGAAGTCACCGTCAACGGCTCCGGGCCGGTGACGGAAGCGGAACTGGTACGGCTCGGCATGGCCGGCGAGCTGATTGCCATCGAGGCCCGGTCGGATGCGACGCTCCTGGTGCTCAGCGGAGAGGCCATCCCTGAGCCGGTGGCCCGCTACGGCCCCTTCGTGATGAACACACAGGCAGAGCTGGCACAGGCCGTGGATGATTACCGTTCCGGCAAGATGGGGCATTTGCAATGACCGTCAAGGACGCCACGGTGCACATCGAGATTTACTCGGACGTCGTCTGCCCCTGGTGCTACGTGGGGAAACGACGGCTCGAGCGGGCACTGACCCAGTTCGGCGGCGGGGCCCGCACGACGTGGCGTCCGTTCCAGTTGAATCCGACCATGCCGCTCGATGGATGGGACCGGAGGTCGTACCTGGAGGCCAAGTTCGGCAGCCTGGAGGCATTCGAACGGCTCGAGGGACAGGTCATCGAAGCCGGTGCTGCGGAAGGGATTCCCTTCGCCTTCGATCGGATCGCGCGGACGCCGAACACCCTGGCGGCCCATCGGCTGATCTGGCACGCGCAGCGGCACGACAAGCAGGACGCCGTCGTGGAAGCGCTGTTTCATGCCTATTTTGTCGAGGGCCAGGACATCGGAATTATCGAGGTGCTCGCCCAGGTGGCCACCCAAGCAGGCCTTGAGCGCACCGAGACTGAAACCTTTCTGAAAGGCGACGGAGGGATATCCGAGGTGAAGGCGGAGGAAGCGGCGGGCCACCGCCTCGGCATCCGCGGCGTCCCCTATTTCGTGATGAACGGCGCCTACGCGATCTCGGGCGCGCACCCCCCGGAATCATTCATCTCGGCGTTCAAGCGGATCGACGCGGATCGTGCCGGAAGAAAGGCAGGTTCCTGATGGCTGTGCAGGTCTACGGCTGCAACCATGTCGTGATCGAGGTCACGGACGCCAAGAAGGCCGTCAAGTTCTACTCGGACGTGTTTGGCCTGAAGATGCTCCGCGGTGGCGAGGGCGCGGCCTGGTGCAAGCTGGGCGAGCACCAGTTCATGGCGATCTTCGAAGTCGAAACACTGCAGCCGGACCGCGTGAAGCACTTTGGACTGATGGTCCGTGATCAAGGGCAGATCGACGAAGTCCGCCGGAAGCTGACGAAGAAGTACAAGCTGAAACTGCATCCCGACTTTCGCTGCGACTTCCGCGATCCCTGGGGCAACCGCATCCAGGTGGGAGATTTATCGGACGAGTCGCTTATCTGGCTGCTCCCCTACCAGGAAGTCCGGAAAGCCGGGATTACCTTCACACGAGGTGGCGCATGAGGCCGACCCCACAATTTCCAGCCGAGCAAACCAACGCGGGTGAGTTCAGGCGGCAAGGCGACCTGTTTCGCTCCTGGGTGACCGAGGACGGCAATTCGGGCTACCCGGCGGCGCGCGGCCGGTACCACTTATATGTGTCCTGGGCCTGCCCCTGGGCGCACCGGACGATCATTATGCGAAAACTCAAGGGGCTCGAGGACATCGTCGGGATGACCGTGGTGGATCCCATTCGGGATCACCGGGGCTGGGCGTTCCGCGAGGGGCCGGGCCACTCGACCGATCCCGTGAACGGATTCGCCTTCTTGAGCGAGGCCTACCGGGCCACGGACCCGGCCTACAAGGCGCGGGTCACGGTGCCCGTCCTCTGGGATCGCGAGACCAAACGGATCGTGAGCAACTCGGATGACGACATCATGCGCATGTTCAACCGCGCCTTTGACCGGTTGACCGGGTCCACGGCGGACTTCTACCCCGAGGCCCTCAGAGGGGAGATCGACAAACTCAACAGCGATATCTATGAGCGCGTGAACGACGGTGTGTACCGGGCTGGCTTCGCCACGACCCAGCGGGCCTACGAGCTGGCCGTGCGCCGCCTGTTCGAGGCCCTCGATGGGCTCGACGCCAGGCTGGCGGACCGGCGCTACCTGTTCGGCGACCGGATCGTCGAGACGGACTGGCGGCTGTTCGTGACGCTCGTGCGGTTCGATGCCGTCTACCACGGGCACTTCAAGTGCAACCTTCGCCGCATCGCCGACTATCCCAACCTGTCCGGCTATCTCAAGGACCTCTATCAGCACGACGGCATCGCCGGCACGGTGAACTTCGACCACATCAAGCGGCACTACTACGTCACGCATGACGATATCAATCCCACGGGCATCGTGCCCCTGGGTCCCGACCAGGACCTGAGTGCCCCGCATGGCCGCGAGCGGCTGTCGGGGGCTGGTTCGGGAAGGAAATAAGGCGAATCCCGATCGATCGAGGTGTCTCTATGGATGGTGTACGGTGATGAAAGCCTATTATCTCGGACATGTCGTCTTCTACGTCAAGGACCTCGAGCGGTCGCTCGCCTTCTACCGAGACCTGCTCGGCTTCCAGGAAGTGGGACGTGCGTTCAGCGGCGCGGCCGCGGCCCTGACCTCCGGCCGCACGCACCACGAACTGCTCTTGATTCAGGTCGGCTCCGCCCCGCCCCCGCCGACGGGGCGGCGGCTGGGCCTCTACCATATCGGCATCAAAATCGGCGACAGCCTGGACGCATTGCGTGCGGCGAAGCGGGAGCTGGAACAGGCCGGCGTTGAGATCGGCGGCATGAGCGACCACACGGTGAGCCAGAGCCTCTACCTGCACGATCCGGACGGAAACGAAGTGGAGCTGTACGTGGATGCGGACGAGGCGACCTGGAAGAATAATCCGGAAGCCGTGCTGTCACCGATCAAGCCGTTGCGTCTGTAACCTGAAACAAGGAGGAACACTCATGGAGAAGCCGGTCATTGCAGCCAAACAGCCTGCGGTACTCACATTGGATCCGGGCACCTATTACTGGTGCCGATGCGGCCGCTCGAAGAGCCAGCCATTTTGCGACGGATCTCACAAAGGGACGGAGTTCACGCCGGTCGAATTTTCATTGAAGGAGAAGAAGCAAGTGGCTTTGTGCCAGTGCAAGCAGACCAAGACCCAGCCGTTCTGCGACGGCACGCACAAGACGCTCTAGTTCTCCTTGCAGGGGCCGGTTCTGAACGTACCTGCGGTCGTGATGCGTAAACGGGAGGGCCACCGGAGCCTCATGAGCAGGATGAAATTCCATGTACGTACAGGGTAGACTGTCGTGACCAACCACAGTGCCCCAAGTGAGACCCAGAGCCCAGACATGAGACGTCATAGCGTAGGCGTGCCTTTCATCCTCTTTGTCCTAGCCATTGTCGCCGGCTGGTTCGGCTGCCAGCAGGAGGCCGGAGCGCCTCCTCCCCGACCGGTCCCGCAGGTCGAGGTGATCACGGTGACCCCCCAGACCGTCAACGACGAGCCGGAATTCATCGGGCAGACGGAATCGTCCCGCCCGATTGAAATCCGATCGCAGGTCACCGGCATCATCAAGGAACGGTTCTTCCGGGAGGGGCGCGACGTCAAGCAGGGCGACAAGCTGTACCTGATCGACCCCGTGCCGTTCCGGGCCGCCGCGCTGAGCGCGAAGGCCAAGGTCTCGCAGGCGGAAGCGCGCCTGGTGCAGGCCAAGCAGAACCTGGCTCGCGTCAAGCCGCTCCTGAGGGAGCAGGCGGTGGCCCAGAAGGACGTAGACGATGCGGTCGCGGAGGAAATGGCCGCGAGCGCGGCCCTTGAAGGCGCCAAAGCCGATCTGGTCAGGGCCGAATTCGAGCTCAGCAACACCCTGATCGTGGCGCCGATTGACGGCCTGATCGAGCGCACCCGCGTTTATGAAGGCCGCCTGGTCGCCGCGCAGACAGATCTCTTGACCATCGTCCACCAGGTGGACCCCATCTACGTGATCGCGAGCGCCCCGGAAAGCTGGCTCCTCCAGCGGCAGCGGGATTTGCTGGAAAAACGCCTGGAGCGCCCCGACCTGTACCAGCTCCGCGGCGTCATCATCTTTACCGACGGCAGCACCTACCCGCACGAGGGGAAACTGGATTTCGCCGATGTCAGCATGAAGACTGAAACGGGCTCGCGGCAGGGCCGGTTCGTCTTCCCCAACCCCGATCGGAGGGTGTTCCCAGGCCAGTTCGTCAAGATTCGCGTGCTGGGCTACGTCCGGCCGAACGCGATCCTGATCCCGCAGCGCGCCGTCCAGCAGGGCCCCAAGGGACCGGTCGTCTTCGTCGTGGGCAGCGACGAGAAGGTCGAGTCACGCGAAATCGTGGCGTCCGAATGGCGGGGCAGCC
>JBFGRH010000102.1:0-7305 GCA_041563795.1 Nitrospiraceae bacterium
CGTTCTGCTCGACGAGGGTGACCGCATGTCCCTGCATGCTGAGCCGCAGGGCGGCCGCCAGCCCGGCCGGACCCCCACCGACAATGAGGGCTGTGGGAGACATGGTCAGGCGAACCGGCTCCGCAGCCAGACGCCGGCGGCGACCGCCAGCTTGGCGGGCGCCGGCAGGCTGATGCGGGGACCAAAGACGCGGTAGTCGGTCCGTTCAATCCCGACGAGGATACGCGCGTAGACCCCCCGCATGATTTCCGCGGGGAGCAGGGCCGTCCGGTCCTCGCGCGGCAGGCTTTCCAGGATCGTGCGGGCCTTGTCATAAAACTCATGCGCGCGCTCGCACTCGAACTTCATGAGCGCCCGAAACTGCGGTGTGTGTTGTTTCTGCAAAAGTTGCGGTTCGGGATAGCCAAACCGGAGCAGGTCTTCCTGCGGCAGGTACACGCGCCCGCGATCCGCGTCGGTCCCCAGGTCGCGGAGGATGTTGGTGAGTTGGAAGGCCATGCCGAGATTGACGGCATAGTCCTTCGCCCGCGGGTCGCGGGTGCCGAAGATATGGAGGCAGGTCAGTCCCACGACACAGGCGACCCGGTAACAGTAGCGGGACAGGTCGTTGAACGTGGCGTAGCGTGTCGTCGTGAGATCCATCTCGACGCCGTTGATCAGGTCGTCGAAATATTCCCTGGGAATACCCAATTGCCGGACGTGTTCGGCCAGGCTGATGGCGACGGGATGCGCGGGGTTGCCGCCGTAGACGGCCTCGACTTCGGCGCGCCATTGGCTGACCGCCTTGCGCGGGTCGCTGCCCGGTGGCGCGTCATCGACGGCGCTGTCCACCTCCTTGCAAAAGGCGTAGACCGTGTACATGGCCTCGCGCCGTGCGGGAGGCAGGAAGAAAAACGAGTAATAGAAATTGCTGCCGCTGCGCTTCGTGACGGCGTTGCAGTAGGCCTGGGCTTCCGCAGGAGTCATGACGGCGTCGCTGCGTGGGCCGCCACGGGCCGCTTGCCGGTCGAGAGTGGCTGCACGGCCTCCGATCCGGCGGCCGGCAGGAGCGTCGGGTGCAGGCAGGAGGCCAGCAGTTCGATGCCGTCGATCACGCGGGGGCCGGGACGGTTGAAGTAGGCGGGGCCGTCCGCCAGGAAGACGCGCCCAGCCTTGACGGCGGGCAAGGTTTTCCATCCTGGCTGCTTGGTCAGGCGCGCGATCTCGCGCCTGGTGCGGGCGATCGGAAAGCCGCAGGGCATGATCACCAGCACATCCGGCTTCGCGTCCTTGAGCTGTTTCCAGGTGATCGGCGCCGACGGCGCGCCGGCCTTGCCGAGTACGTCCACCCCGCCGGCGCAGGCGACCATGTCGGGCACCCAATGGCCGGCGGCGTACATCGGGTCGAGCCACTCGATACAGGCCACGCGCGGGTGCGTGCCCGCCCGGGCGACCTGGATCAGCACGGCTTGCAGTCTCGTGCGGAGCTGTTCCACGAGGGCGGCGGCTTCCTGCGGGCGGCCGATCGCCTCGCCGATCCGCTCGATATCGGCGAGCACGTCGTCGAGCGTCGACGGGTTCAGCGACAGCACGCGGGGCGGAGACGGGAGGGCGCGCAGGGCGTCCGCGAGCTGCGACGGCGTGATCGCACAGGCCTGGCACAGGTCCTGGGTAATGACCAGATGGGGCCGCACGCGCCCGAGCAGGGTTGCGTCCAATTCGTAGAGGGGCTGGCCCGCCTTCATCCTCGCGCGGATCTGCGCGTCGATTTGGCGGCTCGTCAGCGCGGACGTGTCGATGGCCGCGCGGACCAGCACCGGCTTGGTGCGGATCTCCGGCGGGTAGTCGCATTCATGGCTGATGCCGACCAGGTGCTTGGTATTCCATAGCGCCACGACGACTTCGGTTGCGCCGGGGAGCAGCGAGCAGATTCTCATCGGGGGTCACGCCGTGTCTCGTTGGCCGGCCACAGTCGTGCTTCCAGTTCAGGCAGGCGCACGTCGGCCAGGGATTGCGTCAACGCCTCGGCCTCGTGCAGGTCCTGGATCGTGTGCGTATTGGCCACGGCCAGCACCTTCATGCCGGCTGCCTGTGCGGCTCGAATGCCGGGAATGGAGTCCTCGATCACGAGGCACTCGTCCGGGGCCAGCCGGTCCTGTGCCGTCTTGGCGGCGCGGTTGAGCGAGTCCAGCGCGTGCAGAAACGGTTCGGGGTCCGGTTTGCCGTGGCGGACGTCCTCGGCGCTGGTGATATGTTCGAATTCCTTGCGGATCCCGGCGCAGTCGAGGACGTACTCGATCTCGCTCCGCAGGGCGCCGGAGGCGATGGCCAGGCGATGGCGGGAGGCGGCCTCCCGGACCAGCTCGCGCACGCCCGGGAATATGATGAGGTTCTGCTTGATGTGGTCGAGGTAGGCGCGGGCCTTGCTGACCACGAGTTCGTCGACCGTCTTGTCCGAGGGCGATTGGCCGTGGGCCGTGAGAAACGCGCGAAAGCAGCCCTTGTCGTCGTAGCCGAGGTACTCGGCGTAGTACTCCTCGGCGCTCAGGAAAAAGCCCATCTCGCCCAGGACCTGCTGAAACACGGCCAGATGCGTGGGCTCGCTGTCCGCCACCACGCCGTCAAAATCGAAAATGATCGCACGCAGCATGCGTCCTCGTAGAAGTGGAGGCACCGGCGCGGCATTATACACGGGGCTTCCCCCGGGCAGGCAAGGCGGGGAGTGCAGAGGCAGCGGGAGCGGTTACTTGGCGACGAGGTTCTTTTCCGCCACCCAGCCGGTTACGCCCTGTTCCGTGCGGACCGAGTAAATCCACGCAAAGTTTTGAAGGTCCGCATCCAGCACGACCATCGTCGATCCGGGCACGGCGGTGACCGGCCCCGGTTTCTTGCCCGCGGAATCGGCCGTGAGGGGCGTTGGGGCGGACACGGAGACCTTCTGCCCTTCGCCATACAACGGCGTGGTGATGGTCTGGGCGTTCGGCGGCGCGCCCGGCATCGGGGCGTTCGCCACAACGGCGGGTGGAGCCGGAACGGTTCCTGGGGCAGGCGCCGGCATACTCCCTGCGGGCGCAGGAGCGGTGCCGGGTGCCATGGGTGTCGCCTGGGCCGGAGCCGGGGCTGCCGGCTTCGGGAGCGGACGCGCGATCTGAGGTGGCGGCGGCGCCCCGGGCGGATCGCCCAGGAGTTCCATCAGAACGTCCGGGTTCACGGCCAGATACCCGCCGCCGGCGACGATGATCAGGATCAACACCAGGAAGAGAATGCGTTCTTTCATGCTGGGAGGATTCGGCCCTTTTTTCCCGGGAGGGCCGAGGACGACGGTCTTGTCCATGTCCGGTTGATTCGGATCGGCCGAGGGGGCCGGTTCCCTGGCGAAGAGGATGCTCCATCCGTGGAGCTCACTAACCGACATTGCTGGACTGGACGCGAGGCTCATCGAATCCTCCTTAGCCTATCGCACACATAGGGCGATTAGATAACACTATCATCCTGATCTGTCAAACATTCTCATGGGTTACGGCTCGTCGTAGGGATCGGGATCGACGAAGGGCTAGATTGTAAACCCTGCATAGCCGACCACACGGTCGCGGTCTCCTCCACGGTCTGCCGAGGTGGCGTAATTGACCAGCGTGGCGCCGGTCGCACCCAGCCCGCGGGCCGCGTGAAGGACGGCGAGAGTCGGGGCGATGCCGCACATGGAAATCCGGTGATCGATCACGGCTGCGTCGAGGCCCTCCGGATCCAGCCCTGCGATCGCCGCGATGGCATGGCGGTCCTTTTCCCTGGTGACGGCATCCGATTCGTAATGGTTCATGTCGGTGCTGGCGACAAGGAGCGGTCGCCCACCGGCGGCGTCGGTCGCGCTGACGATCGCCGCCAGAGATTCACCGACGCTCCGGCACAGGGCAGGGTCTCTGGTTCCCAGCACGATCGGGACGATCCGAATGTGACGGTTCCCGTGCTGCAGAAAAGGGAGTTGCACTTCCAGGCAATGTTCCTGCTGATGCGCGGAGGTGTCGGCCTCGGCGTGCGGGCAGCGTGCGAGCACCTGCTGCGCGAGGTCCCGGTCGATTGATACCGCGCCACCCGGCATCTGCCAGGCGCCCTCCGGGTACACGGACACGGCCGGACCGATGCCGGTGTGATTGGGACCGATCAGGATGACGGTGTCGGGCAGGGCGATTCGGCTGTAGACCGATCCGGCGACGAGGCCCGAATACATCAGCCCGGCATGGGGACTGACGGCGGCAATCGCCCGTTGGCGTTGGGCCGAGCGGTCCAGGCAGCGGGCGACCTCGTCTGCGAGGGCCTCGGCGGACGAACTGTAGAACAGGCCGGCAACGGCGGGCGATCGCAGCATAGGGTGAGGTTAGGGCAAGGCACAGGGGTATGCAAGCCGTGGCGTCGTCCGAATGGAATGTGAGTCGCAGCGTCATCAGCAGTACTGCACGTTGGTGCAGGAGAGGACCTGGTTCTCGCGGCTGCCGGACCGGAAGACGGTGAGCCCCTTGCATCCCACTTGATAGGCGAGGGTGAAGGCGGAGGCGACGTCGGCCTTGGTCGCCCTGGCCGGCAGGTTGATCGTCTTGGACACCCCGCTGTCGCTGTAGCGTTGAAAGGCGGCCTGCATCCGGACATGCTGTTCCGGGGTCACATCATGCGCGGTGACGAAGAGCCGGCGCAGGTCGTCGGGAATCTCCGCCAGGTCCTGGATGGATTCGTTCGCGGCGACCCTGGCGGCCAGTTGCGGTGAGTAGATGCCGGCGGCCCTGGCCCGGCGGACGAACTCCGGATGCAGGGAGGTCAGCCGCGTGTCGTCCATCACCGTGCGGGCGTAACTGACGCCGTAGAGCGGCTCGATGCCGGGTGAGCAATCCGCGATGATGCTGATCGTGCCGGTCGGCGCCACCGTGGTGACGGTGGCGTTGCGCAGGCGCCGGCCCTCGGCTTCCAGGCGGCTCCCTTTATAATTCGGGAACGTTCCACGCGTTCGGGCCAATTCCGCGGAGGCCGCGTGGCCCCGCTCCTGGATGAACCGCATCACTTCTTCGCCAGTCGCCAGGGCCTCCGCGCTGTCGTAGGGGATGCCCAGCGTGATCAGCAGGTCCGCAAAGCCCATCACGCCCAGCCCGATCTTACGATTGCCTTTCGTCATGGCGGCAATCTCGGGCAAGGGATACTGGTTCATGTCCAGGACATTGTCCAGGAAGCGGACGGCCAGGGCCGTGGCCTCCGCGAGTCGCGCGAAGTCGATCGATGGTTTCCTGGGGGCGCCCGTGACGAATCGCGCCAGATTGAGCGAGCCCAGCGTGCAGGACTCGTAGGCGAGCAGGGGTTGTTCCGCGCAGGGGTTGGTCGCCTCGATCCGTCCGACCTGCGGGGTCGGGTTATGCGCATTGATCGTATCGAGGAAGATGATGCCCGGCTCGCCGGTGCTCCAGGCGGCCTCCACGATGCGGTCGAAGACCGAGGCGGCGTTGAGGCGTCCGGCGCTCCGGCCGGACCGCGGATTGACCAGCGCGTACTCCTGTCCCCGTTCCAGCGCGCGCATGAAGGCATCCGTGATCCCGACGGAGATGTTGAAGTTGGTCAGCTCCGCCTGGTTCTGCTTGGCGGCGATAAAGTCCAGAACGTCCGGGTGATCCACACGCAGGATGCCCATGTTGGCCCCTCGGCGGGCCCCGCCCTGCTTGATCACCTCGGTCGCCATGTTGAAGACGCGCATGAACGAAAGCGGCCCCGAGGCCACGCCGCTGGTCGAGGCGACGCGGTCGTTCTTCGGACGCAGGTGGCTGAAGGAAAACCCGGTGCCGCCTCCGGATTGGTGGATCAGCGCCTGGTACTTGACCGAGTCGAAGATGGATTCCAGCGAGTCCTCCACCGGCAGGACGAAACAGGCGGAGAGTTGCTGGAGGTCGCGGCCGGCATTCATGAGCGTCGGGGAATTCGGGAGAAACTCCAGGCGGGTCATCATGCCGTAGAAGAGGTCTCCGGTCTTGACGACGGTGCGCCGGGAGCCGCCGTAGAGCCGCTCCGCCTGCGCGACATTGTCCGCCACGCGCCGAAACAGCTGCGGCGGCGTTTCGACCGGCCGGCCGTCCAGGTTTTTGTCCAGGTACCGCCGGCGCAGGACGGTCAGGGCATTGGCGGAGAGGCGGAGCGTCTGTGCGCGTGTGCGTGCCATGAAGATTCCCGGCTTCCTGCCGGACTCTTATTATATGGTAAACTTGCCGCCACACCAACTACACGGGAGTTTCATGCCGTCATGAAAAGCTACCGGGAAGAGCTCTGGTTTCAGACCGACACCCGCCGCGCCTACGTGAACATCACGAAGCAGGTGGAGGCGGCCGTGCGGAAGAGCGGTGTCCGGGAGGGGATGGTGCTGGTCAACGCCATGCACATCACGGCGAGCGTCTATATCAACGATGATGAGCCGGGACTCTTCAAGGATTACGATCAGTTTCTCGAGCGATTGGCGCCACACGAGGCCGAGTACCGACATAACCTGACCGGCGAGGACAACGGCGATGCGCACATCAAGCGGCAGCTGATGGGGCGCGAGGTCGTCGTGGCGATCACGGGCGGGAAGCTGGACTTCGGTCCGTGGGAGCAGATTTTCTACGGCGAGTTCGACGGCCGCCGCAAGAAGCGCGTCCTGGTGAAGGTGATCGGGGAATAATCTCGGCTGCACAGTGTCAGGGGAGCAGGAACACGTGACACGCGCGTGGAAATGGCGCGCGAGAGGCGGGGCGAAGGCATCCGTAAAACTTTTTACTACCTTTTTTGGCGACTCGGCCCTTGCTTCACGGTGTGAACTTTGGCAACATACAGCCAGTCAGCCGGCGGGGAGCTGTTTTCTCCGCCGAACTGGTTCCAGGAGCATCCATGTCGAGCTGGTACCGACCCGATCCCTTGACTCGCGACCTGATCCATCTGATTAACGCCAGGCGCCACGACCACGGCGATGCCGACGCGGCGATCGACACCCTCCAGGCCCTGCTGGAACAGGACCGCGAGCAGGACGTGCTCACCATTCTCGCGGCCCTGGACGAAGAGATGGCCGAGTGGCTGTTTGACCTGCTGGCCGAGGCGGCCTGTTCGATTTCGATGGGCGACGGGCCTGATGATAAACCGCGCTACGCGGTGCTGGGGGCGCTGGAGTTGCCGCTCCAGGCCGATGTCCGCACGCCGCCGCAGTTGAAGATCGATCCGCTGACCACGGCCGATCTGCTCCGCGAGCACCTGCACCTGCCGGCCGGGACGGTCGTGATGGTCGAGCCGCGGCTCCTGACGGACTCCACGATCGAGCGGTTGACGTTGCAC
>JBFGRH010000103.1:0-7238 GCA_041563795.1 Nitrospiraceae bacterium
CGTCGCTGATCGTGGCGGTCGGTCCTCCAGCCCAAGACCACCCCTGGCTTTGGGCCAGGGGGTTCGTGCGGGAATGGTGGAAGCGGGCGTTTTCAAAGGGTTCCCGCTCCTGGCTTCAGGTTACCCTCTCCACGGAAAGCGCCCGCTCGTTGGCTTGGTCGGTGACCGACGGCATGCCGGTCCTGATCGGTCGTTCAATACCGCCGTAGACGGAGAATCCGATCCATTTCCGCTCCCGGCCCCGTTTGCGTTTTCGCCGATGCCAGCCTAAGATACGGCCCCCAACGCACCGCACGATCAATTACAGGTAGAGGTCCGCGATGTCGAAAGAGCCGATGGCAAGAACGCACGTGAATCTGGGCGGCTTGCACGGAACCGTGGAAGCCGCGCTGCACGAAATGGCCCTGACGCGTCTCGTGACGCGTCTGTGGTCGAAGGACCACACCCTTTGGAAGCCGGAACCGACCGAGATCGCCAACCGGCTTGGCTGGCTGACGGTGGCGGAGCAACTGCGCGAGAAGGTCGGCCCGCTGCAGGGCTTCGCCCAGGCCGTGCGCAACGCGGGGTTCCGGGACGTGGTCCTGCTCGGCATGGGCGGAAGCAGCCTGGGGCCGGAAGTTTTTCGCTGCACGTTCGGTTCGGCGAGGGGGTTTCCAAGGCCATGGGTGCTGGATTCGACCGTGCCGGGCCTCATCCGTCAGGTCACGAAGGCCATCAATCCGTCGAAGACCCTCTTCATCCTGGCCAGCAAGTCCGGCGGGACGATCGAAGTCATGTCCCTCTATGCCCACTTCTCCGGGCTGGTCGCCAAGGCGCGCAAGAACCAGGGCGGCGCGCAGTTCATCGCCATCACCGATCCCGGCACCAGCCTCGGGGTGTTGGCGCACGAGCGGGGCTTTCGCACCACCTTCACGAATCCCTCCGACATCGGCGGGCGCTATTCGGTCCTCTCCTACTTCGGCCTGGTGCCGGCGGCGCTGATGGGTGTGGACGTGTCGATGCTGCTGAATCGCGGCATCGAGATGGCGCAGGCCTGCCGGCCCGGCATTCCCCCCGACCAGAATCCCGGCGCCTACCTGGGCGCGGTCATGGGCCTGCTCGGGCGGTCGGGACGGGACAAGGTCACCATCGTCGCGTCGCCCAAGATCAGTTCGTTCGGCTTGTGGGCCGAGCAGCTGCTGGCGGAAAGCACGGGGAAGGAGGGCAAGGGCCTGGTTCCGGTCGCCCAGGAACCGCTGGCGTCGCCGGAGGCCTACGGCAACGACCGCCTCTTCGTCTACCTGCGGCTGGACGGCGACGCCAACGCCGAGAGCGATCGGCACGTGAAGGCGCTCGAGCGGGCCGGCCAGCCGGTCGTGCGGCTCATGCTGCGCGACGCCTACGACCTGGCCGGTGAATTCTTCCGCTGGGAATTCGCCACCGCGATCGCCGGCCATTACCTGGGCATCCATCCGTTTGACCAACCAAATGTCCAGGAGAGCAAGGAGAACACGGCCCGCGTGCTGGAATATGTCAAGGCGCACGGGAAGCTGCCTGCCAGCGATGCCTCCGAAAGCGGCGTGGACATGCTCCTGTCCCAGGCGGGGCCGGGGCGGTACCTGGCCGTCCTGGCCTATGTCACGCCCTCCGCGCAGACCGACGCGGCGATCAAGGTGCTCCGGAAAACGCTGCTGACGAAGTACCATCTGACCACGACCGCGGGCTACGGGCCCCGCTATCTGCATTCCACCGGCCAGTTGCACAAGGGCGGGCCCAGCTCGGGGCTGTTCCTGCAATTGATCGAGGACATGAAGCCGGATGTGGCCATCCCCGGCCAGCCCTACACGTTCGGCACCCTTGCGCAAGCGCAGGCCGTGGGGGATTATCAATCCTTGCAGGCCCGCCATCGTGCGGTGGTCCGCGTGCGCCTGGGCAGCCGCCCGGCGCAGGCCATGAAGAAAGTGCTGAAGCCATCCCGCAAGCGCGCCGCGACTGGTGCGCCGGCGGGCAAAAAGCGCGGGGGCAGGCGGGGCAAGAAACGGTAACTGAATGATGAGCGCGTCGGAGCTTCGCATTTTGGAGAACGGCGAAGAATTGGCGCGCGAAGCGGCCGATTTCGTCGTGTGGTCGGGTGAGCAGGCGGTCAAGAACGCCGGCACCTTCCGGCTGGCCCTCTCCGGCGGCTCGACCCCCAAGGCCCTCTACGCGCTGCTGGCCGGGTCGGCGCTGGCTGCCCGGCTGGACTGGCGGCGTGTTGCCGTGTTTTTCGGTGATGAGCGATGCGTGCCGCCCGATCACGCCGACAGTAATTTTCGCATGGCGAACGACACGTTGCTCAAGCCGCTGAAGATTCCCCCGGACCATGTCTTCCGCATGCGGGGCGAGGACGAGCCGGAACAGGCGGCCCGGCAGTACGAGGACAGTCTCAGGAAAGCATTCGGCCTGTCGGCTCCGGCCTGGCCCCGATTCGACCTCGTCCTGTTGGGTCTGGGTGATGACGGCCATACGGCGTCATTGTTCCCGGGCACGCCGGCCTTGAATGAGCGGCAGCGGTGGGTGGTCCCGAATCAGGCCCCGCAGGGAATCAGGCAACGGCTCACCTTCACCGTCCCCTTGATCAACCAGGCCCAGGCGGTGGTCTTCCTGGTCAGCGGCAGGGGCAAGGCGCCGGCGCTCAAGGCGGTGCTGGAGGATCAGACGACGGACGGCGCGCATGTGCCGGCCAAGCTGGTTCAGCCTGAGCGGGGCCGGCTCATCTGGTTCCTGGATCACGCGGCGGCGTCCGAACTGAGGCTCGAGAAACAGCGCATCGTGTCGCACGAGGAATAACGAACCATGATTCTGGCGGGTGATATCGGCGGCACCAAGACGACCCTGGCGCTCTTCGACTGGAAGACCGACCGGGTGGATCCGGTCCGCGAGCAGACCTTTGCGAGCGCGGACTACAAGGCGCTGGAGGAAATTCTCGACGAGTTTTTCCTTCCTCCCGCCGCGCCGAAACCGGATGACGAGGCCGGCGAGACGGCGCCCGAACCGGAGCCGCCCCCCTCGATCGAGGCCGCCTGTTTCGGCATCGCCGGGCCGGTCATCGAAAATACCTCCAAGACAACGAATCTGCCCTGGGTGGTGGACGGAGCGGAGCTGTCGAAGCGCTTCAGTATCCCACGGGTCCGCCTCTTGAATGACCTGGAGGCGACCGCGTACGGGCTGCTCGTCCTGAGGCCCGATGAAACGGAGGTCCTGAACGCCGGCACGCCGCCCGCGAGCAAGAGCGCGATGGCGTTGATCGCCGCCGGCACCGGTCTGGGGGAAGCGATCCTCTACTGGGACGGCACAACCTACAAGCCGATGCCGTCGGAAGGCGGACATTGCAGCTTTGCGCCGACCAGCGAACTCGAAATGGACTTGCTCCGCCACGTACGCACGCACCACACGCATGTGAGCTACGAGCGCGTGCTCTCCGGGATGGGCCTCCATGCCATTTACGAGTTTCTGCGGGACACCAAGCGGAACGAGCCGACCTGGCTGGCGGAGAAGCTCAAGGTCGAGGACCCTCCGGCGACCATCGCGCAAGCCGGGCTCAAGAAACAGGCCGAGATCGCCGTCCAGGCCC
This sequence comes from Nitrospiraceae bacterium, assembly GCA_041563795.1. Lineage (GTDB taxonomy): Bacteria > Nitrospirota > Nitrospiria > Nitrospirales > Nitrospiraceae > 2-02-FULL-62-14. Next base: position 3,593 of record JBFGRH010000103.1, read on the forward strand.
TGGAGATGTTCGCGAGCATCTACGGAGCCGAGGCCGGCAACCTGGCGCTCAAGGCGCTGGCGCTGGACGGCGTCTACGTCGGTGGCGGCATCGCGCCCAAGCTGCTCGCGAAGCTGAAAGACGGGACCTTCATGAAGGCCTTTACCCACAAGGGCCGGTACAAGAAGCTGCTGGGAACGGTCCCGGTGCGCGTGATCACAAACCCGAAGGCGGCGCTGCTGGGGGCCGCATCGGTCGCCGCGGCTCTGCGTCGAGGCGCCGCATGAGCGCCTCGAACCTCGAGCTCCTCAAGCAACAGGCCGCCGTCAAGGCGGCAGACAGCATCCGGGACGGAATGGTCGTCGGGCTGGGGACCGGGTCCACGGCCCGGCACGTGATTCTCGCGCTCGGCGAGCCGGTCAAGAAGGGCCTCCGGATCAAGGGCGTGCCGACCTCCCAGGACACGGCGAAGCTGGCCCGGAAGGCGAAGATCCCGCTGCTCCAGAACGACGAAGTCTGGCCGATCGATGTGGCGATCGACGGGGCCGACCAGGTGGATCCGCACTTCAACCTGATCAAGGGCGGCGGCGGCGCCCTGCTCAAGGAAAAAATCGTGGCGGCGGCCGCGCAGCGGTTCGTCGTCGTCGTGGACCATACCAAGCGGGTGCCGGTGCTCGGCGGCTCCTTTCCCCTCCCCGTCGAGGTCATGCCCTTCGGATGGCGGAACACGGCCCGGCAGATCGACGCCCTGGGCGGGAAGGCGGAGTTGAGAAAACGGAACGGCAGGATCTTCATGACCGAGGCCCGGCACTACATCCTCGACGTGCACTTCGATCGCATCCATGATCCCGCGGCGCTGGAGGCCGCGCTCAACCGGATTCCCGGCGTGGTCGAGAACGGGCTGTTCGTGGCCCGCACGTCGGTGCTGATCATCGGAACCCCGACCGGGGTCGAGGAGCGGCATGCGGCGCGCTAAGGCGGACGCCTTCCGCCTGCCGCGACAGGTTCGTCCCGTCCGCTACGAGCTTCGTCTCGAGCCGGATCTGAAAGCGGCCACCTTCGCGGGACGTGAAACCATCACGGTCACCGTCAGCCGGCCCACGAACACCATCCTCCTCAATGCGGCCGAGCTGGAGATCGTGTCGGCAACCATCGCGAACGGCCGGGGCGTCTCGCAGCGCGCCACGGTGGCGCTCGACGAGCGGGCCGAACGGTGCCGGCTGAGGTTCCCCTCCGCCATTCCGGCCGGACAGTGGACGCTCTCCCTGTCCTTCCACGGCAAGCTGAACGACAAGCTCCGGGGGTTCTACCGCAGCACCTATAAAGATGCGTCCGGCTCGACCCAGGTGCTGGCGGCCACGCAGTTCGAGGCGACCGATGCGCGGCGGGCCTTCCCCTGCTGGGACGAACCGGATTGCAAGGCGGTCTTCGCGGCGACGCTGGTCATCGATCCCGCGCTGACGGCCGTCTCCAACACGCGCGTCCTGTCCGAACGAAGCGAGGGCGGCAGGAAAGTCCTGCAGTTCGCCGACACGATGAAGATGTCCACCTACCTGGTGGCCTTCGTCGTCGGCAAGCTTGAAGGGACGGCCCCTACGATGGTCGGCCGTGCGCCGCTGCGCCTCTGGTGCGTCCCGGGCAAGACACACCTGGCGAAGTTCGGACAGGAGATCGCGTCCTTCTCGCTGGAGTTTTTCGAGGACTATTACGGCCTCCCCTATCCGGGCGACAAGCTCGATCTGCTGGCCATTCCGGACTTCGCCTCCGGCGCGATGGAAAACCTGGGCGCCATCACCTTCCGGGAGACCGCGCTGCTGGTGGATGCCCAGGCCGCCACCCACGCCGAACTGGAACGGATCGCCGATGTCGTGGCCCATGAGAACGCGCACATGTGGTTCGGCGACCTGGTCACCATGTCCTGGTGGAACGGGTTGTGGCTGAACGAAGCCTTCGCGACCTTCGCCGAAATGCTGGCCGTGGACGCCTGGAAACCGCAGTGGCAGCGCTGGACGACGTTCGGCGTCTCGCGGGCCGTGGCCATGCTCGTCGACGGTCTCCACAGTTCGCGTCCCATCGAGTACCCCGTCCGGGCGCCGAAGGATGCGGACGCCATGTTCGACACCCTGACCTATGAAAAGGGCGCCTCCGTATTGCGGATGCTCGAACAGTATCTCGGCCCGGATGTCTTCCGGAACGGCATCCGCGACTATCTCAAGCGCCACGCCTACGGCAATGCGGACACGAAGGACCTGTGGGTCTCGCTGGGCCGTGCAGCCAAGCAGCCGGTGCCGACGCTCATGAACAACTGGATCTTCAAGCCGGGCTATCCGCTGGTGAGCGTGTCGCTCGGCAAGAATGGACGGCTGCGTCTCGCGCAGCACCGCTTCACCTACCTGTCGAAGCCGAAGGCCGGCAAGGCGCAGCGCTGGCGGATCCCGATCCAGCTCCGGGTGGCGACGGCGGGCAAGAGCGATTCACGGCGGGTGCTGATGACCGGCGCCACCCTTCAGATGAAGGTGCCGGAAAAGCTCGAGTCGGTCCTGGTCAACGAGGGAGGCCACGGGTTTTACCGCGTGCGCTACGAGCCGGCCCTGTTGAAAGGCCTGCTGCGCCTGCTGCCGGACGGCCTGGCGCCGATCGAGCGGTTCAACCTGATTAATGATGCCTGGGCCTCGACCGTGGCGGGATTGGTGCCTCCCGATGAATACCTGGACATGACCGGCTCCTTCATGGGCGACCGGGACAAGAACGTCTGGGCCGTGCTGCTCGATTCGTTTCACCTGCTGCACCGGATCCTGGAGCCGGACCGCCGCCCGGCCTTCGAGGCCCTGGTGCGCGGCCGGATGGCACCGGCCGTGGCCGACCTGGGCTGGGCGCCGCGTCCGGGCGAGGACGATCTGGTCAAGCAGTTGCGCGGCGATCTGCTCCGCGCCCTCGGCACGGTCGGCAACGACCCGGACACGCAGGCCCGGGCCGCCGCCCGCTTTGCCGACTATGAAAAGAATCCCGCCGCCGTGGATCCCAATGTCCTGCCGGCCATCGTCGCCGTGCTCGCCCATGCCGGCGATGCCACGCGCTATGCCGAGTTTGCCAGGCGCTACCGTACCGCCGCCACGCCGCAGGAGGAGCGACGCTATCTTTACGCGCTCGCCTCGTTCCGGTCGACGGATCTGCTGACCCGCACGCTTGAGCAGACGCTGTCCGGCGAGTTTCGTACGCAGGACGCGCCCTTCATGGTCCGGATGGTCCTGATGAATGTGGCCGGGCGCGAGCTGGCGTGGGAGTTCGTCAAGAAGAACTGGGACGCGATGGACCGGCTCTATCCCAAGCAGGGGCTCCGGCGGATGTGCGAGGGCATCGTCGGGCTCACCACGCCCGCATTGGAACGCGATGTCCGCACCTTCTTCCGCGAGCGCAAGATCGATCTCGGCGGCAAGACGCTGGCCCAGTACCTGGAGCAGCTCCGGATCGCGGTGGTGTTCCGGGAGCGGGCCGGCCGGGCCATGAATCGATACCTGGGTGGGGGCCGCTAGTCGGGATTCCCGTCGTGCGGGTCACGGGGATGGCGGGCTACAAGCGGCCGAAGTTGCTCGCGATGAAGTCGTCGAGGTGCTCGGTGAGGTATTGCTGGTCGTCCTTCGAGATCTCGATGATCTGGGCGCCGTAA
>JBFGRH010000104.1:0-7186 GCA_041563795.1 Nitrospiraceae bacterium
CAGGGATTCCAGAACGTGACGGTCTATACCTTCTTCGCCTTCGGCAACATCTCCGGCCGTGAGATTCTGATGCAAGCGGCCAAGATGGGCGGGTTCGACGACGTCAACGCCAACGGCCTTCCGGATACCGGCGAATGGGACAAGGTCAACAACATCACGGGCGCCTCCGGGGCGGATGGCATTCCCGACACCTACTTCGAATCGTCGAACGTGGACGAGCTGAAGAACAAGCTGACCCAGACCCTCTCCAGCATCCTGCAGCGCAGCACCTCCGGCACGTCGCTGTCGGTGCTGGCCACCTCGACCACCGGTGAAGGCGCGCTCTACCAGTCCTTCTTTTTCCCGAAGGTCACGGAGAACCTGGTCAATGTCTATTGGATCGGCTACACGCAGGCGCTCTTCCTCGATACCTTCGGCAATTTGCGCGAGGATACGAACGGCGACGGCCGGCTGGTCTACAAGGACGACATGATCGTCAGGACGCGGTATGACGGGACGACCGGCGAGGTCAAGGCCGATCTCTACGCGGACACCTCGCCGTCGCCGGACGGGGACGGCCTCGCCGACAACCCGGCCACGCCGACGTCGACCGTCGCCCTCAAGGACATCAAGCCGGTCTGGGAGGCGGGCAAGAAACTGGCGCTGCGGGATGACACGACGACGCCCAGAAACATCCTCACATGGCTCGATTTGAACAACAACGGGCTCGTGGACTCCTCCGAGGAGATGAGTTTCGCGACCGCCAATGAGGCTAAGATCAGGCCCTACATCCGGGCGGCCAACTCGACCGAGGGGAGCAACATCATCAACTGGATCCGGGGCCGAATCGTCTCGGGCTACCGGAACCGCGAGCTGACCGTCAGCGGCTCCTTGAAAACCTGGAAATACGGCGATACGATTCACTCGACCCCGACGGTGGTCGCCGCACCGCGCGAGCGGGCCGATATCGTTTACGGGGACACCAGCTACTCGGACTTCTTCAAGCAATACCGCAGCCGCCGGCAGGTGGCCTACGTGGGTGGCAATGACGGCATGCTGCACGCCTTCAACGTGGGGTTCTACAACCCGGGCGACGATGCCTCGACCACGACGAAGGTCGAGCGCGGCTGGTTCACCACCCAGCGACTGGTCGCGCCGTTCGTGACCAATACGCCGGCGCTCGGGGAAGAGCTGTGGGCCTTCATCCCGCAGAATCTGCTGCCGCAGCTGAAATTCCTGACGCAGGGGGATTACCAGCACGTCTACTACGTGGACCAGAAGCCGAAAATCACGGATGCCCGCATCTTCTGCGACGGCAGTGCGGGCGCGCCGGCCACGCCCAACTGCGTCACCGGGCAGGGGAGCGGGACCAGCCACCCGAACGGCTGGGGCACGATCCTCATCGGTTCCTTCCGGCTGGGCGGGAGCTGCTGGAACTGCAGCACCGGCGGCACCAGACTGACCGTCACGGCGGACTTTTCGAACCCGGCGAACGGCAACACCACCGATCCGGGGGATACCCGCAACTTTCTGAGCGCCTATTTCGCGCTGGATATCACCGATCCCGAGCTGAACCCCAAGCTGCTCTGGACCTTTACGGATAACGGCCTGGGGCTGTCGCTCGGCTATCCGACCATGGCGCGCCTGCGGCCTGCGGGTGGAGACAAGACGACCAACACCGATGCCCGGTGGTTCATGGCCGTCGGCTCCGGCCCCACCGGCTATGACGTGGGCAGCGTCCAGACCGCCAACCTCTACCTGGTGGACATTGTCAAGAAGGCGACGAGCAACACGCTCAACACCGCCTTCTATAAGTACCCCACGATCAGCACCTGCGGCACAGCCGCGCCCGACAACGAGTGTTCGTTGATCGGGAACGTCGTGACGGTGGATACGGACCTGGATTACCGGGCGGACGTGTTCTATTTCGGGAACATGATCTGCAACTCGACGGGGAGCCCCTGTTTCGGCAACCAGGGAACCGGGAGTCCGGCGAAGCCCGCGTGGACAGGCCGGTTCTACCGCCTGACGACGGGGAGTTCGGCCAACCCGGCGCTGGGTACGGAAACGGACCCCTGCGGGTGGGGCGTGGGATCCGGTCCCTGCGCGAGGACGCCGAGCGTGCTGCTCGACGACTTTGCCTGCTCGGGTGCCTGTGCAGGCACGAACCAAGTGGGGCCCGTGTCCGCCGCCTCCAACGTGGCCCTGGATGACACCAACAAGGTCTGGGTCTACTGGGGCACGGGCCGGTATTTCGCCAATGCCGACAAGACCAACGCCGACGCGCAGCATTTCTTCGGCGTCAAGGATCCCGTGGTCACGGGGGGCTGCACGCAGTCCTCGGCGACGGCCTGCGAGAGAAAGGACCTGGTGAACGTCTCGAACGCCGAGGTGTGCGTGATCGGCACGACGACCGGCAGCGGGACCTGCACGGCCACCAACCAGGTGACCAACGTCACCGGCGCAGATGGCTTTGACAGCACCAGCGGCGCGAGCAACACGCTGCAAAGCCTCATGCTGGGCAAGGACGGGTGGTTCACGACGCTGGACGACCAGAACGCCGCGACGCCCACACGCGAGCGGTCGCTCTCGCAGCCGGCGATCATCGGCGGGCTGGTCTTCTTCCCGAGTTTCGAGCCCGACAACAACGTCTGTTCGTCAAGCGGCTCGAGCTTCCTGTACGCCCTCTATTACAAATCGGGGACGGCGAACAAGGAATCGGTGATCGGAACGGTCACCCAGGGCAGCAACACGAACGTGGCGCGCCGGCAGTCGATCGGCGACCCGGGCCTGGCTTCCGGTGTCGCGGTCCACATGGGCGCGCAGGGCACCGGCGGCAACGGTTCGGGCGGCGGCGGCTGCCAGGGCCAGTTGACGGCCAACATCCAGTCCAGCACCGGCAGCGTCGGCCAGACCTGCATGAAGACGGCCGGCGTGCCCTGGAGCTATTACATCTCCTGGACCAGCCAGCGGGATTCGTAAGACTGGCATTCGGGGTGCCGTTGATCTAGTATTGCGATCGTGGACCCGAGCGCGTTTACAAAAGGGGGGGGCCGCCCGTGGGCCCTCCCCGCGGTCGTTTCAACGGTCGCCCTCGCGTCCTGCCTCCTGCTGCTGACCAGCTGTTCACAGGAATCCCCCTCGACAGGCTCCGGTTCACCATCCGCGTCAAGCTCTTCGTCGGCCGGTTCGTCAGGACCGGCGTCCGACGGCAACCATCCGCCGGCCGTCACCTCGGCCCGCCTCGTGGCGAATTCGTTCACCCGCAACGACACGGTGACGGTCGACATGTCGTTGGGCGATCCGGACGGCGACCGGGTGACGATGCGCTACCAATGGCTGGTGAACGGCAGCGCGCAGGAGGGACAAACCAGCCCCACGCTGAATCTGGGCGGGCTCAGGCGGGGGGACCGCGTGAGCGTGGAACTGACGCCGGTGGATGCCCGCGGGGCGGTCGGCGCGCCGTTCCAGACCGATCCCGTCGCAGTGGAGAACACGCCGCCCGTCGCCACGCGCGTGACGATCGAGCCGGCCGCGGCGAAGCCGGGCGATGTGCTGCAGGCTGTGATCCAAGGGTCGGACCCGGACGGCGACCCCGTGACCTATCTCATCGAATGGTGGCGGAACGGAACCTCGCTCGGGAAGCCCGCGGGTCCGGAAGGGAAGCAGCAGGAGCAGCGGACCCTGGCCACGGAGCGGTTTGCGCGGGGCGATCTGATCGTCGTCGGGGTCACGCCCTACGACGCCGCGGGTCCCGGGCGCTTTCTCGTGTCCGAGCCGCTGGTCCTCCAGAACCGGGCACCGGTCATCACGTCGTCGCCGACGGCTCCCACGCCGAAAGGCCTGTTCGAGTATGTCGTCACCGCCACGGACGCCGACAACGATCCCCTGACCTACAAGCTCGACACGGCGCCGGCCGACATGACCATCGAGGCGGGCACGGGCAAGATCACCTGGCAGATGTCCTCGAAGTTGCGGGACCCCCAGCAGGTCCGGGTCAGCGTGGACGACGGCCAGCAGGGCCAGGCCTTTCAGGAATTCACGCTCACGCCGCCGCCGGTCAACTGAAGCAGACGCCCTTGTTGCGGCCGGAGGGCTTTGTTAGAATGCAGTCGCCTCTCAAACGGGAGAATACAGCCTAACCACCCGTGCGCAAGATCAAACTCCGAGAAGACACCAACACCGCCAGCCTGTTCGGCTCCCACGACCGCCATTTAAAACTCATCGAGGAAGAACTCGGCGTGCACATTTCAGCGCGCGGCGACGAGTTGTCGCTGGACGGGACGCCCGCTGCGGTGCAGCGGGCCGAGCGGGTCCTTCAGGATCTGGCCGCCCTGACCATTGAAGGCTATGAACTGCGCCCGGACGACGTCTCGTTTGCCTTGAAGGCGGCGCGGGGCGGGCAGGACGCCCCGCTCAAGGAACTGCTGCTCGGCACGGTTCCCATCGCGACCAAGAAACGCTTCGTCGTGCCCAAGTCCGCGACGCAGAAAGCCTACCTCGACGCGATCCAGAAGTACGACATCGTCCTCGGAATCGGCCCGGCGGGGACCGGCAAGACCTACCTGGCCATGGCCATGGCCGTGGCCGCACTGACAAAGCGCGAAGTCAGCCGCATCATCCTGGCCCGGCCGGCGGTGGAGGCGGGCGAGAAGCTCGGCTTCCTGCCGGGCGACATGTATGCCAAGGTGAACCCCTACCTGCGGCCGCTCTACGACGCGCTCTACGACATGATGGACGTGGAGCGGACCAACCGGCTGATCGAGCGGGGGGAGATCGAAATCGCCCCCCTGGCCTTCATGCGCGGCCGCACGCTCAACGATTCCTTCGTGATTCTCGACGAGGCCCAGAACGCGACCGCCGAGCAGATGAAGATGTTCCTGACCCGGCTCGGGTTCAACTCCAAGGCCGTGGTCACCGGCGATATCACGCAGGTGGACCTGCCCTCCGACCGGCGGTCCGGTCTGATCGAAGTGCGGGACATCCTGCAGGAAATTCCCGGCATCCAGTTCATCTACTTCGATGAGCGCGACGTGGTCCGTCACCGCCTGGTGCAGGACATCATCAAGGCCTACGACCGGCATAGTCCGCCCGTTCCCGCTCCTCGCGGCGCGAAGTCTCATCCGCCCAGGCCGAAGTCCGGACACGGCGAAAACCAGCAACCCCATTAATGCCTGTCCTGATCAGCAGCCGGCTGCGGCGTCGCCGGTTGCGCCTTTCACGATTGCAGTCGCTCGCAGAGACCATTCTCCGAAAGGCGGGAGCCGCGGGGGCCGACCTGAGCCTCCTGCTCGTCGGTGACCGGTCCATGCGTCGGCTGAACCGTGTGTATCGGCACAAGGACCGCACCACCGATGTCCTGGCCTTCCCGATGCGTCCTGTTCGGTCACGCCTGACGCCTCACGCCTCACGGTTCACGTCTTCCATGCTGGGCGACATCGTCATCTCATTGCCGCAGGCGGAACGGCAGGCGGCGCAAGCCGGCCATACGCTCGAGCGTGAACTCACCGTGCTCGTCATCCACGGAATCCTGCATCTGCTTGGCTACGATCACGAGCGGAGCCTACGCGAGGCACGCCGCATGGGCCGGCGGGAGGCGCTTGTCCTTCGCCAAGTGGGCCGAATCCCGCGCTTCGTGGGAAGGAGCCGATAGATGGGCTGGATCGAGCGCCTGCAGGAGGGACTCGCCAAGACGCGCACAGCCCTGAGCCGCTCGCTGGACCGGCTCACCGGCCGCGCGCTCGATCCCGCCGCCTGCGAGGAACTGGAGGCCGCGCTGCTCGCCTCGGACATCGGCGTCCGGACCGTTTCGACGTTGATGGACCGCATCCGGGAGGCGGGAGGCGCAGCCGGGGACCTGCGATCCGTTGTGCGTCAGGCTGTGCTCGGCACCTTGCAGGGCGGCCAGCGCGAGCCGATCGATCGACAGATCAAGAACGGCGCCAAGCCGTTCATCCTGCTGGCCGTCGGCGTCAACGGCGTCGGCAAAACGACCACGGTCGCGAAGCTGGCGCAGCGCTTGACGCAAGGGGGATTGACCGTATTGCTGGTGGCGGCCGACACGTTCCGCGCCGCGGCGATCGAGCAACTGGAACTGTGGGGAAGCCGGGTCGGCGTGGACGTGATCCGGCACAAGCAGGGAGCCGATCCGTCGGCGGTCGTCTTCGACGGGGTCGCCGCCGCCAGGGCCCGCGGCGTGGATGCGGTCCTGATCGACACGGCCGGGCGGCTGCACACCAAGAGCAATCTCATGGAGGAGCTGAAGAAAGTAAAACGGGTGCTGGCCCGCGAACTGCCGGGCGCGCCGCACGAAGTGTTGCTGGTGCTCGACGGCACCGTCGGACAGAACGCCCTGTCGCAGGCCAGGCAGTTCCACGAGGCGGTCGGCGTGACCGGGATCGCGCTGACGAAGCTCGACGGTACGGCGAAAGGCGGCGTCGTGGTGGCCATTGCCGAGGAGTTGAAGATTCCCGTCCGGCTGATCGGCGTGGGGGAATCCGCCGAGGATCTTCAAGATTTCGATGCGCCTGCGTTCGCGGACGCGCTCTTCGGTGGGGGCTGAGCGATGAGGGGCCGGCCGTTACTCGCCCTTGCCCTTGCGTGGTACTGCTGTGCGCCCGCCGTCATCCAGGCCGAGCCTCCGGCCTCCCACCCGGTACGCCAGGCGGAAATTCTCCATCACAACCTGGAAGTGAAGCTGATGCCCGACCGGCACGGACTCCTGGCCATCGACCAACTGACGGTTCGGGCCCTGGCTGATGACCTGCAGGAGGCGGTCTTCACGCTGCACGGCAATCTAAAGGTCGGATTGGTGGTGGAGCAGCGGCCGGCCGGCGCCCGCAGGATTCCCTTTCATGCGGCGCCGGGGTCGGGTCCCGCCGGCGCCGCCACAGGGCAGGCCGTCACCGTCCGCTTCAGCCGCCCCTTGCAGGTGGACGAAACCGTCACGCTGCTCTGGCACTATCAGGGCGAAATCAACGAACCACCCCGCGAGCCGAGACATTTGCGTTTCGTTACGCCGAGCGAGACCGCCGGCCACATCGGCGCCGAGGGCGTCTATTTGAGCGGAGAGACGCTGTGGTACCCGGATCTGGCGGGCTCGCTGCCAACCTTTTCCCTGCGCGCGAAAACCCCGGGCGAATGGACGGCGGTCACACACGGGCGACAGCTTGTCCGGACCGTGCAGGAGGCCGCGGCGGTGGCCGAC
>JBFGRH010000105.1:0-7154 GCA_041563795.1 Nitrospiraceae bacterium
CCTCAACCATCCCGGCAAACACGCTACTCCCCTTCCTTCCTCGTGAGTATGTCGCGGACCACGTAGATAAACAGCGCGATCAGGACGACAACTCCGATGGCGCCCAGGATGCCGACGACGATATCGCCTGTTCCGATGTCGGGTTTCATCGTGCGGGCATTATATCATCGTCTACTGATATCTCCGCATGGTCAGCCAAAAGAGCGCCGCCGCGACCAACTGGAGCGCAGCGATGATCGCGAAGGCCTGCTGATACCCCAGGCCGGCGATCAGGACGCCGGCCAGCAAGGGACCGCTGGCGTGGCCGATGTCGCCGATGGTGCCCTGCATGCCCATCCCGGCGCCGAGCGTCTTGAACTCGGAGAGATCGGCCACGAAGGCGGAGGTGGAGGAGGTGATCACCGCCTCCCCGTACCCGAACCCGGCGGACAGGAGGAGCAGCGCGGGAAACCAGGTCAGGTGCGGAATGAGCACGAAGGTCCCGGCGCAGATGCAGAGCCCGGCCAGGATCAAGGGCTTGCGCCCCACGCGATCGGAGACGCGGCCCATGATCGGCTTGGAAAAGAACGATGTGATGCCCTGCACGCCGAACAGCAGGCCGACCTCCCCTGGGTTCAGCCCGACCGAGATCCCGTAGATCGGCAGAAATGCCATCAAGGCGCCGTTCGCGACCATCTTGGCGCCGTCGGTGGCGCTGGTGGCCAGTACCCTGGTGTTCCGCGCGACGATGCGGAACCCCTTGAGCATGTCGGTAATCAGCGGACCCATGCCCTTCTCTCCGCGCGGCGGCGGCGGCTCGAGCCGCAGGCTGAAAAAAATGATGAGCGCGATGCTGCCGAAGACGCCGGCGGTGACGAAGGTCATGGGAAACCCGGCCTGGTAGTAGAGCCAGCCGCCGATGACCGGCCCCAGGAGCGAGCCGGCCTGCGTGCAGGCCGTGTAGGTGCCGAGCGCCGCGCCGCGTCGCTCCTTGTACAGTTCCGCAACGGTCGCCAGCGCGCTGGGCGCAAAGATGGCGGTCGCCAGCCCGTGCAGGAACCGCAGCCCGGTCAGCGTGGCGGTATCGCTGACAAAGGGGTAGAGAAACGGCGGGATGCCGAAGGCCAGCACGCCAACCCGGAGCAACATCCGCCGGCCGTAAATGTCGGACAGGGCGCCGGAGGGCAGCTTCAGGAAGACTCCGGTCAGCGTGGAGGCCGAGACAATCATGCCGATCGCCTCGGGTCCCGCTCCGAGCGACTCGGCAAAGAGGGACAGGACCGGCATGCGGACGAGGTTGTAGCTGAGAAAACAAAACACCCCGATGCCGCACAGGAGGATATAGCTCTGGCGCGCGGTCACGGCGAGGCCGGCGTCGGCGGCGGCGCGGGGGCGGCCGGCGGGGGGATGGTGCGCTGGGGAACCGTATGGAGCCAGCCGATGAGGGTTTGCAGGTCGGCCGTGGTGAGCCAGGGCACGAGGGAGGCCTGTTGCGCCACGCGGTCCCGGTCCTGGGCAATGGCCGTTCCCAGTTGGTTGGTCACCTCGAAGCCCCGCGACAGCTTGCGGGTCACCGCCTCTCCGATCAAGGGTCTCAAGATTCGGACGAGCCCGGCAAGAATCTTGTCATCCAGCTTGGTATAGGCCCTCAGCGAAGTCTGCACGATGGAATAGCCGTCGGGCGTCGTGACCGGCGTGATGTGCATGAAGACGGCGGCCTTCGCACGCACCATCGGGAAGACCTGCCCCTCGTGGTACCCGTCGATATGGTAAATGCGGTGGGTGGAATCCTGATACACGAGCGTCAGCAGCCCCTGCGTGCCCTCCCCGTCGTTGACCCAATACTGGTTCACGCCCCGGTCAATAAACTGATAGGCGCCCAGGCCGAGCCGGTCCGTGAGCGACGCGATCAACGGAGGACGGTCCAGGAGGTAGGCGTACAATTCCGGCGTGACGGGTGACTGCACCGGGCCGATCAGCCCCTCCGTGGTGTACCCGTTGATCACCGCCCCGATCCGGCAGCGCGCCTGGGTATCCAGTTTGTCCACCGGGAACAGGGTGCCGCCCTGTTCCGCTGCGACCGCGCAGTTGACCTCGGGCGGCGCGGCCGCCGCCGCCGATCCGGACAGGCAGCCGGCGATCATGAGACAGGCGCAGACGCGGCGGCTCAGTTGGATCGGGTTCATGGCTCCTGCTCCACGGCGATCGTGAGCTTGGCCGGGAAGAGCAGGTACCGGTCCTGGCGATGACGGGCTTCGCGCAGCAGGGTTTCGACGCTGGAGGGCACGGGCCCTTCGTAGCTCATATTCCCGTTCGTGATGACCGTGACCGGCTTGCCGGGGTCGACCAGCCTGTCGTGGAGAAACAGCGTGTATCGGCGCACATGCCTCGTTCGCACCTCGATGCGGTTCGGCGCCACGACCTGCGCCTCGATCCGGGCATAGCGCCGGTTGGCGACATCTTCGTCACGGCGATCGATCAATTGTTCGGAAAATGCCGCGATCCGGTCCGTGGCATCGATGCGCGTCCAGTCGAACGGGAGGAGATGGGAGGCGTCCCGCACGGACGTCAGGCCCGTCGGGTACGGATCGCGCTTCGTGGCCCCGAACCAGGCGATCAGGTCGGGCAATTCCTCCCGGGGGAAAAAATGGCCGCCGGCCTGGGGATGCACACGTTCATGCTCGCGGTACACGTAGGCGATGCCGAGTTCCTTCAGGACGTCGACGACGGTGCGGCTCAACTGGACGGGCATGACCTGGTCGCGTGCCCCGTGAATAATATAGACGGGCGTGTGCCGAAGGTTTTCCAGCAGCGGCAACAGGACGTCGTCAAGACCCGCGGCCATCGGCGCGATGCCGGCAAACTCCGGCGCATGGTGGACGCCGATCAGATAGGCGCCGATGCCGCCGTTGGACATGCCGGTGAGAAAGATCCGGTCGGGATCGATCCGATACTGGTTCCGAAGCCCGCGGATGACGGCCAGGACCAGTTCTTCGGCTTCGCGCGTCCACCAGGTGCCATGGCGAAGCGTCGGACAGGCCAGAATGTACTTCTCTCCCAGGCGTGCCTGCCAGCGTTCCAGGTAGGCGTCCCCCGTGAACCCGGCTCCGTGGAGGCACACCACCAGCGCATAGTCTTTGAACGGCAGGTACGTCTCCGGCACGTAGAGGCCGTAGGTGTAGGTCCGGCCGTCGAGTCGCACCCGCTGTCCCGGCTGCAGGCCCACCGGCTGCATCGTGTAGGCCCGGCTCGTACGGATTGCGGCGGGGACGGTCGCCAGCGTGGCCTGCGGGTCGCGGAGAATGGTCTCGAGCATCAATTCGGCGTCCTCCACCGTCGGGGCGCCCAGATAGTGATGGACGAGTTGGGCCAGCGAGGCGGCCTGCTCCTCCCTTTGAGGCAATGACGGCGTCTCGGCGCACAGGCCGGAGGCAAGGAAGGGCCCGATCACCAATGTCAGGGACGCAAGGAGGATGGTTGGGTTCACGTGAGTGGAGGCGATCGACGCAACGCCCACCGGCTCACGGTACCATCGTGACGGAGAGCTTGTCAAAACGGAGGGGTCAGGCGGCTTGGGACAGGGAGGCCATGATGGTGCTGGAACTGGTCCGGCGTTGGACGGCCTGCCACTGCGAGGGAGACAGGGCGCTGAACATGTCCACGATGTTCGGGTCGAAGAGCCGCCCGCGCTCGGAGATGATATAGCCGCAGGCCTCGTCAAAGTTCATCGGTGTCCGGTACGGGCGGATCGACGTGAGCGCATCGAAGGTGTCGGTGATCGCGCAGATGCGCGCGCCCAGGGGAATCTCCTCCCCGCTCAATCCCCTGGGGTAGCCGCTGCCGTTATACCGTTCGTGATGCGACAGGACGATCTCGGCGGCGTCGTTCAATAATGGAATAGGGCGCAGCATTTCAAAGCCGATCGCCGCATGCTGCTGGATGACGGTCCGTTCCGCGGCCGACAACAGTCCGGGCTTCAGGAGCACGGAATCGGGCATGTGGATTTTCCCGATGTCATGCAGGAAGACTCCGCGCTCCAGCGTGACCAGGTCGTGCCCCGACAGGCCCATCAGCCGGCCCAACGTGAGGGAATAGGAAATCACGCGCTGACAGTGGGCGTGGGTGCAGATGTCCCGGGCCTGCAGGGCTGCGTCAAAGGCTTGGAACGTGGTAGCCAGCGTGGCATCCCCGACGGAGGGGGGGGCAGGACATGGCAACGGACCGAGAGACGATGGCGTTGAAATCTGTTCGAGTGCGTGCATGACGTGCGTCTGTAAAGCAAGGCCAATGCCTCAATCGCCCGATCTGTCAAATCGGACATAACTGACATAACTGATTGTAAGCACACAGGTATCATATCCTCGTGGATACCGGGCGGCTTGTACACTTTTGTGCGGTTGTATCGGAATGCGTACCAGACTGCTCAGGGAAGCTACGGAGAGCGCGCAGGGCTAGAGAGTTCCGTCCAGCAGAAAATCAGGCCCGATTTTCTTGATGCTTAGGCCGGTTACCGGCAGAGCGCGGGCAAGTCGTGACGGACCCGTCCCGCCGATAAGCCCCTTGGCCTCGTTGCCTCCAAGCAGCCGGGGCGCAATATAGAGGCGCAGGCGATCGACTACACCGGTGTACAACGCCGACGCGGCAAGCTCGCTGCCCCCTTCAATCAGGAGATGGTTGACCCCCATCCTGGCCAGTTGCTTCAGGCATGCGCGGATGGAGACCTTCCCCCCCTCGTCGGACAGGGTCAGTACGGTGACCCCCTGTTTTCTCAGCCGGGCCAACCTTGCCCGAGGGCAGCGAATCGTGGCGGCGATGACGGTGCCCTTCCGAAACCGATCGGAGAGCACCCGGGCTGAGAGCGGGATCCGGAGGTGGCTGTCCATGATGACACGAACAGGCTGACGGGAGACCGGGCGGCCCAATCGGACGGTGAGTTGCGGATCATCCGCCAGCACCGTGTTGATCCCGACCATGATGGCGTCCACCTGACTGCGGAGGCGGTGGGAGTGGCGCCGGGCCTGGGGGCCCGTGATCCACCTGGAGTCGCCGGTCGCAGTCGCCGTCTTGCCGTCGAGCGTCATGGCCATCTTCAGGGTGACCAGGGGTCGGCCGGTCCGCATCCGGTGCAGATAACTGCCGTTCAACTGTTCCGCCTTCCGTTCGAGGCATCCGACCGAGAGACTGAGCCCCCCCCGCTTCAACCGGCGAAGCCCCGCCCCGTTGACCAGCGGATTGGGGTCGCGCATGGCGACGACGACGCGACGAAGGCCGGCGGAGAGGATGGCCGGGACGCAGGGCGGGGTGCGCTTGCGCCGGTGGCTGCAGGGTTCCAGGGTGACGTAGAGGGTGCCGCCCTTCGCGCGAGGCCCGGCGGCCTGGAGGGCGAGGACTTCCGCGTGCGGCTCGCCGGCTTTCCGGTGATAGCCCTGCCCGACGATGCGTCCGCCGGAGACGATCACGGCGCCGACCATCGGATTGGGGCTGGTCCGTCCTGTTCCGCGGGCGGCGAGATGCAGCGCCCGGGTCATGTAGCGGATGTCCTGCGCGGCGCTTCTCACCGGGCGCGACGGCCGGTCTTCTTGGCGGCGGGCTTGCGTCTTTTCGTGGCCGCCCCGCGGTCGTTGAGCGCGGCGTGCGCGGCGGCCAGGCGCGCGATGGCGACGCGGTACGGCGAGCAACTCACGTAATCCAGCCCCAGTTGATGGCAGAATTCGACGGAGCTGGGATCGCCGCCGTGTTCTCCGCAGATGCCCAATTTGATGTTCGGGCGGGATTGCCGTCCTTCGTGGATGGCCATCCGCATCATGGCGCCGACTCCTTCACGATCCAGGTGGGCAAAGGGGTCTGCATCGAGGATGTGATGCGTCTTGTAGAAGTCCACGATCTTGGCCGCGTCGTCCCGCGAGAAGCCGAACGTCGTCTGCGTGAGATCGTTGGTGCCGAAGGAAAAGAACTCCGCCTCCTCCGCGATGCGCTTCGCCGTCACGGCGGCGCGCGGCAGTTCGATCATCGTGCCGACCAGGTAGGACAGCTTGACGCCGCACCGCTTCATCGTCTCCTCGGCCACCTCCCGGACCAGATCCTTCTGCGACTTCATTTCGGACACCATCCCGACGAGCGGAATCATGATCTCGGGGACGATCTTCGGGCCTTCCTTGGCGAGTTCACAGGCGGCTTCGATGATGGCGCGGGTCTGCATTTTCGTGATTTCGGGCATCGTGATGCCCAGCCGGCAGCCCCGCAGGCCCAGCATGGGGTTGAATTCATGCAGTTCCTCGACGCGCGCCAGCAGGCGGTGTTTCTCCTCGATCGTCGGAGCGTCCCCGCCCGTCAATTCAAGCCGGGCGATTTCCACCATGAGATCCTCCCGCTTGGGCAGGAACTCATGGAGGGGCGGATCCAGCAGCCGGATCGTCACGGGGAAGCCCTTCATCTCGCGGTAGAGGCCGATGAAGTCCTGCTTTTGAAGCGGCAGCAATTGGGCCAGGTAGCGTTCCCGGTCCTCCGCGCTGCTGGCCAGGATCATCTTCTGCATGATCGGAATGCGATCCTCGGCAAAAAACATGTGCTCGGTGCGGCAGAGGCCGATTCCCTCGGCGCCGAACCCGCGGGCGATCCTGGCCTGGTCGGGTACGTCGGCGTTGGCCCGCACGCGCAACCGGCGGACCTTGTCGGCCCACGACAGGACCATGGCGAACCGCTGGTACTTGTCCGACTGGCCCGGCTGCATCTTTCCCTGGATGACCTGGATGACTTCGGATTCCACGACCGGCATGTCGCCGGCGTACACCTGCCCGGTGGACCCGTTGATCGAGAGGTAGTCGCCCTCCTTGAACGCGCGTCCCCCGATCTTCAGGGAGGTCGCCCCGTCCGCTTCGACGGCGTCACAGCCGGCGACGCAGACCTTGCCCATCTGCCGGGCCACGACGGCCGCGTGGCTCGTCATGCCGCCGCGCGCGGTCAGGAATCCCTCCGCCGCGTTCATCCCATGGATGTCATCGGGGCTGGTCTCCTGGCGGACGAGAATGACCCGTTCCCCTTTCGCCTTCATCGTGACGGCGCGGTCTGGCGTGAGCGCGATCCGTCCGGCCGCGGCGCCGGGTCCGGCCGGCAGGCCCTTGCCCAGCGGCTTCTGCTGGCCCTCGGCCTTGCTGTCAAAAATCGGGTAGAGATAC
>JBFGRH010000106.1:0-7103 GCA_041563795.1 Nitrospiraceae bacterium
CAGCCAGGCCAGGAATTCCCCCAGCGTCGCGTAGGAGTAGGTGTAGGCGCTGCCGGCCGCGGGGATCATGGTCGAGAACTCCGCGTAGCAGAGCGCGGCCAGGGCGCAGGTCAGGCCGGAGAGCACGAAGGACAGGATGATCCCCGGCCCCGCGCCAGGCCGATGCGTGTCCCCCACGATCGCGGTGCCGATCAGGACGAAGATCCCGGTGCCGATGATCGCGCCGATGCCCAGCATCGTGAGGTCCCAGGCCGTGAGGGTTTTCTTCAGGCGATGGTCCGGGTGATCGCTGTCGGCGAGAATCTGTTCGACGGACTTGGTGCGGAACAGGCCTGCAATGTCCATCAGGCGCGCGCCGCGTTCAATAAGGCCTGAAAGAGTTTTCGGTGGAAGGCATGGCGGTCGTAGAGAAACTCGGGGTGCCATTGCACGCCCAGCAGAAACCGGTGCGTTGGAGACTCGATCGCTTCGATGACCCCGTCCGAGGCGACCGCGCTGGCCACCAGCGTCGGCGCCACCCGCTTGACCGACTGGTGGTGTGAACTGTTGACGCGAATCCGTGCCCGACCAAGAATGCGCCGGAGGAGGCTCTTCGGAGCGATGTCCACCGCGTGCGACAGTCGCGTGGCCGGCGTCGGTTGCCGGTGCGGGAGCGGCGAGTCAAGCTGCGCGGCGATATCCTGAATCAAACTGCCCCCAAACGCGACGTTGATCGTCTGCATCCCGCCGCAGATGCCGAGGACCGGGAGTCTGGATGCCGCGGCCATGCGCGCCACGTCCAGTTCGAACTCCGCCCGGCGCCGGCTCATGACGGGATACTTGTATCGCTTGCGTTCACCGTAGTGGGAAGGGGCCAAGTCGGGACCGCCGCCGGTGAGCAGCAGGCCGTCCAGTCCCTTCAGCAGGCGTGTCCGGTCCGCGCGGTCCTCGGGCAGGGGCAGGATCAGCGGAACCCCGCCAAGGTCTTCAATGGCGCGGATATACCGGGCCCGCAAAAAGAAGGTGGCCTCGCGGCCACCCCATTCCTTGCGGTCCCCCGCATTAAAATCCGGCGTTACGCCGATGAGAGGTTTCATGGATCAGCGCCTTGCGCCCCCGTACCGGGGGCCGGGACTCCACGACGGACACCCTGTCATCGGAGCGGCCCGCACCCGATTCCATCGGAGAGACCCGCGTTGACATCCGGCGTCACGCCGATGCGATGGCTGGTCATCAAGGAGTCGGCGCCGCATCCCGTACCGGCGGGATGCCGAGAAAGCGGACGGGTTCTTCGCCCTTCAGGTGTCGGGGAGAGATGACGTAGGTGCCGCGCATGGCGGTATCCCAAACGGCATTGGCCGCCCTCTCGTTGCCGCCGCTGAAGACCCAGGTGAACCCGCCGAAGATGCCGCCCATGGTCGCGAAGACAAACTTGCCGATGCTGTAGGGGAGCGAGGTGAAGACGCTGGCCACGCCCAGTCCGTATTGCGTCGGCGTGCTTTCGGTCTCCTCGCTGGATTGCATTTGCGCCAGGCCCGGCTGGACTATCGTCAGGCCGCAGAAGGCCACGATCATCAGGACTGCCACAGTTTTGCCGAACAGATTTCGCACGGGGTTTCCTCCTTGGTAGGCGGCACGGTCATCTGGCGTGCACGCAACGATGTGGTTATAGCAAATTCATGCGCTACTGCCTAGCCCGCATAGCCGGATAGATCCAGCTCGGCCAGGATGTTCGCGAGCAGCCGCTCCTTGTGCGCCGGCAGCGCCGCATGCAGTTCCTGCGCAAACTTCTCGGCAGCCACGCGGCTGTGCTCCTGCTGCAGGCCGGCCTCGATCGCCAGGCCCAGCTTGAGCGCGCACAGCTGCTGGACGAACAGGTCGCGCGCGCGGCTCTCATACTCCGATCGTTCGGCATCGGGCAGCGTCGCGAGCAGCCGGTTCAGCCACGCCTCGAACCCGGTCGTGTCACGGACGCGGGCCGCCTGGCTTTCCTCCAGCTCGACGACCACCTGCACGCCGCCTTTCCAGCTTCGCTTCTTGACGTTGAAGGTGCAGCCGAGCAGGCCGGGCCGGTGCTCCACCGGCTCGGGGCCGTAGAAAAACGTGATCCGGTAGGGAGGCACGTCGGGGGCGGACTGGGGAATTGGCGCCATATGCGAGGCCGGATTGTAGCATGGGCCCGGCAGATTGTCTGTGGCGGCCCGCCTGAAATTGACGGTACCGTCAGGGGCGATTAAGATGTGCGCATGGGTCATCACGCGCGCGTCGAGGACATCCAACGGGCCCTGCGCGATGCCGGCAGCGTCGACGGCTGGCTCTTTTACGATTTCCGCGTCAGCGATCCCCTCGCCTACCGTGTCCTCAGGCTCGACCCGACCCGCCACGTCACGCGCCGCTGGTACTATTGGATCCCCGCGCGCGGCACGCCCGCCAAGTTGGTGCACGCCATCGAGCCCCACGTGCTCGACGACCTGCCCGGAGGGGCGGTGCTCTATGCGGGGTGGGAGGAGCAGCAGGCCCATCTCCGACGCCTGCTCAAGGGCGTGACGCACGTCGCCATGCAGTATTCGCCGCTGAACGCCGTGCCCTATATCTCGCGGGTGGATGCCGGCACGGTGGAGCTGATCCGCGGCTTCGGCATCGAGGTCGTCACCTCCGCCGACCTGGTCCAGCAATTCGAAGCGGTCTGGGACGACCGGCAACTGGCCTCCCATAAGCAGGCGGCGACCAAGCTCCGCCGAATCGTGGATGAAGCGTTCGCGCGGGTGCGCACATCGATCACCGGGCGCAAACCGCTCACCGAGTACGGCCTGCAGCAGTTCATCCTGGAGCGATTCAGGGCCCACGGACTCGTGACGGCCTCGCCCCCGATCGCCGCCGTCAACGCCCACAGCGCCAACCCGCACTACGGACCGGCGGCCAAGGGATCGACGCGCATCAAGAAGGGCGACCTCGTGCTCATTGACATCTGGGCCAAGAAACCCACGGCGGGCAGCGTCTATGCGGACATCACCTGGACCGGTTTCGTCGGTACGGAGGTCCCGCCGCGCCAGCAAGAGGTGTTCGTGATCGTCCGCGACGCGCGGGATGCGGCGTTGAACTTCGTCCGCACGCGGGTCGCATCCGGCCGGTTCCCCTGCGGATGGGAAGTGGACGAGGTCTGCCGCGACGTCATCCGTCACGCCGGCTATGGCGACCGGTTCGTCCACCGGACGGGCCATTCGATCGGCGAAGAAGTCCATGGCAACGGCGCCAACATCGACAGCCTCGAAACCAAGGATGGGCGCCGACTCCTGCCCCGCACCTGTTTTTCCATCGAGCCCGGGATCTACCTGCCCGGCCAATTCGGCATCCGGAGCGAGCTGGACGTGTATGTCTCCGACCGGGAAGCCCACGTCTTCGGCCAGCCGGTACAGACGGCCGTCGTGCCGATCCTGAGAGGGCCGTGAGGTGGAAGGCATCAGGGGTTAGGCGACGGAACAACGTCTTCCTTGCCTCATCCACGCCCTCGCACACCCCGCGTTTCACCCCCTTTGTGCAGGAGGTCTTTTCTTGACTTCACGCTCCCGCCACCGATAGCATCAACCTATGTTCGGGACGATGGGCTTCTCAGAATTGGTCATCATCTTGGTGATCGTGTTGATCCTCTTCGGCTCCAGCCGCCTGCCCGGACTGGGTGAGGGCGTCGGCAAGGCGCTGAAAGGCTTCAAGAAGGCGGTGCACGAAGAGCCGCCGCCGCTCGATCCCAATGCACCCGCGGCCCCACCGCCGATCGAAGAAGCCCAGGTCGTGCCGCAAGGCGCGCCGCCACCGACAACCGCTGCCGCCCCTGCAGCAGCGCCAGCCGCCCCGACGGCGGCTCCGGCGACGGCGGCTCCGGCCGGGACGGCGCAGGCAGACCGCACCGTGCTGGCTCCATACACCCCGGGACCGGAGGCGACGCCGGGGACGACGGCGGCGCTCATGGCCTCGGCCGCGCCGCAAGCCTACCAGCCGAAACAGGCTCCGCCTCGTGCTCCCGCCAAGCCCCAGTCTGTGCCGCCGACGCCGGGACAGGGCTATCCCAACTATCAGCCGCCGACGATGGAGCAGCGCGCAGCGGCCCCGGCTCCGACGATGCGTGCCCAGTACCCGCCCCTGCCGCCATCGGCCCAGGCCAAACCGGGCGCGAAGCGGCCATCCGCCATCGTGAACAAGGATGCCGTCGCCCGCGTGCAGGCCCAACAGGCGGCGCTCAAGGCGAAAGCCGCCCAGCCGGCCCAGGCGCCGGCATCGTCCGACATGCAGAATTTCGGCGAAGGGATCGGCGATGCGTTGCGGACGTTTCGCCACGCCGTCAACGACGTCCGCTCCACGGTGGACCCTCAAATGCGGACGATCCAGGCGGAAGTGGACGCGGCCCAAAAAGAGATCGAACAGACGATCGAAACCGCCAAGGATATGCCTCCCCCGCAGGAAGAACCGCCGCGGTCTTCCTAGTTCATTTCCCGTTATTCGTTCATGGTAGGTTGGCTTCTCATCGCGCCCCTTCTCCTACCCCTCCTGTTACTGTCCGGTCTGAGCGGCTGCTACGGGAACACGGCGGCCACCGATCCGACTGCCGCCGCAACCAGCCTGAGCGAATTGCTCCAAGATGAGGATCCCCGGATGCGGCGCACCGCGGCGCAGGCGCTGGGGAAAATTGCCGCGCCGCACACCGCCGGAGCGTTGTTGCGAAGCCTGGGGGATGCCGACCCGTCCGTGCGCGCCATGAGTGCCTGGGCCCTCGGCCGTCTGGGCGAGGATGTGCTGGATCGGGCGGGGCTGGAACTGGCCAAGCGGCTGGATGATCCGTCGCCGGCCGTCAAGCTGGCCGCGGCCGAAGCGCTGGGTGAAGTTGGCGGCACCCAGACGATCGTGGAGCTGCTGACGGAACGGCTGAGGCACGCCAACGTCGACTCCCGGCGCGCGGCCGTGCAGGCATTGTCGTGGCTGGAGGCAAGATCAGCTCACCATGCCCTCATCGCGGCGCTTACCGATTCGGATGCGCAGGTCCGTCAGGGAGCCGTGGCGGCGCTTGGCGAGATGGTCGATGCGCGTTCATTGCCGCCGATTCGAGATCGACTGCTCGCAGACCAGGATCCCGGGGTACGCGGAGAAGCGGCGTTTCGACTGGGGAAATTCGGCGATCAGACGGTGGTGCCGGCGCTCCGGTCGGCGTCCACCCGAGATCCGGATGCCGCGGTTCGTCGCTGGGCCTCGTGGGCACTGGAGCAGATCACGCAGGGGTAGCCTGATCCGTTCGGACTAGGGCTTGTCCGATTTCTTGAGGGAGCCCACGAACTCAAGCAGGCGCGCCCGTGTCGCCGTGGCGACCGCCGTAAAGCGGATGCCCATCCCCGGAAAGAACGTGTACTGATCGGGCCTGGGGCAGACCCAGGCGATCCGGCCTTTTCCTTCCATCCACTCGCCGGGACGATCCGGCAACGAGAACGACACGGTCAGCTCGGTTCCGATCGCCAGCGGTTTCGTGCTCTCGATGAACAACCCGCCGCCCCCCACGCCCGTCGCCCGGCTCTCGACCTGCGAGCCATCGGGCGCCAGGTACCGCACCTTCGCCGTCAGCGACACGCGCGGTTCCAGCCGCGCCTCGCTGGGATGGTCCTGCCGTTGTGAAAAGCTGAGATAGTCGATGATCGCCCCCCAACCGGCGGTCCCCAGGACTTGCCCGTCCGACCCAAGCAGGGAAATCGTCTCCTGCTTCGTATCGAGTTCCAGCGACTTGCCTTGATGGGCCTTGGTCACCACGATGGGCAGCTTCATGCGCGCGCGTCCTCAGGGAATGGCACTAGGTAAGGGGGAAGTATAGCGTATGCCCTAGGAGCTGCTATCTATATGAAAAACAACGGGGTGTTCCCTTACAAAGGAACACCCCGTCAGGAAAATCTGCTCAAAATTAGCCTCTAGGCGGACTTGGTATCCTGCTCATAGATCCGGATCGGCTGGCTCTTGCCGACGATCACGTCTTCGTTGATCAGCACTTCCTTGATCTGTTTCTGGGACGGCACCTCGTACATCAGGTCAAGCATGACTTCTTCAAGGATCGCCCGCAGGCCCCGGGCGCCCGTTTTCTGCAAAAACGCCTTCCGCGCCACCGCGGCGATCGCGCCGTCGGTGAATTTCAGCTTCACTTTTTCAAACGACATCAGCTTCTCATATTGCTTGATCAGGGCGTTGCGGGGCTCGGTCAGCACACGGACCAGCGCCGGCTCATCCAATTCCTCCAGCGTGGCCACCACCGGCAGCCGCCCGATGAACTCCGGGATCAGCCCGTACTTCAAGAGATCTTCCGGCTGCACATGCACGAGAATTTCGCCGAGCCGCCTGTCGCCCTTGGTCTTGATGTCCGCGCCGAAGCCCATCTGCTTCTTGTTGAGCCGCTGCTCAATCATGGCTTCGAGCCCGACGAAGGCCCCGCCGCAGATGAACAGGATGTTGCTCGTGTCCACCTGGATGAATTCCTGGTGCGGATGTTTGCGGCCTCCCTGCGGGGGCACGTTCGCCACGGTGCCTTCGATCAGCTTCAGGAGCGCCTGCTGGACGCCCTCGCCGGACACGTCGCGCGTGATCGAGGGGCTGTCGCTCTTGCGACTGATCTTGTCGATCTCGTCGATGTACACGATGCCGCGTTCGGCCCGCTCGACATCGTAGTCCGACGCCTGGAGCAGCTTGAGGATGATGTTCTCGACGTCTTCGCCGACGTAGCCCGCTTCGGTGAGCGTGGTGGCATCGGCCAGGGTAAAGGGCACGTCCAGGTACTTGGCCAGCGTCTGCGCGAGCAGGGTCTTGCCGGTCCCCGTCGGTCCGATGACGACAATGTTGCCCTTCTGCAACTCGACGTCGTCCACCTCGTTGGCCGAGATGCGCTTGTAATGATTGTGCACGGCGACGGACAGGATTTTCTTGGCGCGGTCCTGCCCGATGACGTACTGGTCGAGGTGATGCTTGATTTCGTGCGGTTTGCGGAGCTTGGACGAGATCTCTTCCTTGGCTTCTTCCCAGTCCTCCGCGATGATGTCGTTGCAGAGGTTTACGCACTCGTCGCAGATGTACACGGTGGGGCCGGCGATCAGCTTGCGCACCTC
>JBFGRH010000107.1:0-6952 GCA_041563795.1 Nitrospiraceae bacterium
GTCATCCGTGCCGCGAGGCTCCCGGCGGCCGGGACGGCCGCCGCAACCGGGCCGTCCTCGGCAACCCAGGCACCGCCCCGGCAGACCGCGCCGTCCGCCACGTCCCCCGCGCCGGGCCGTCCGCCGGCGGGACCAGGCCCCGCGGCACCGGCCAAACCCATGGTGCAGCCCAAACCCGCATCGCTGCCGGCAGCCGCGTCCGCGACCGCGGCCCTGAAGCCGCCTCCGTCCCGGGTGTCCGCTCAGCCGGCCCCCCCAAAACCGGCGCCCGCCGCGCCCCCATCCCCATCGTTCCCCGTCCGGCTCAACTGGGAGCAGGCAGTGGAGCACGTCTGCAGCCGCCACCCGAACATCGGCGCCTTCCTCGAAATGGGAACGCTGCTTGGCGTGGACGGCAATCAGCTGCTGATCGGCTATCCCGGCAACGCCTCGGTCGCACGCGGCATGATGGAAAAGCCGGACAACCAGCGGTTGATCGCGGCCCTCTGCGCCGAGCTGGCCGGCCAGCCGGTCCGGTTGAAAATCGTCGAGTTGGCGGACGGGGAGGCCGCCGCCCCCTCCCCGGCTCAGGCACGCGCCGCGAAAGCCCGCTCACAGAAAGACACGCTGCTCGACCAGACGCGAGCGCATCCGCTCGTCAAACAGGCGCGCGACGTGTTTGGAAGCGATGTGGTGGACGTCCGGCAGGCCACACCACGCAAGGAGACCGCAACATGAGCAAGAATCCATTCGGCAACATGGGCAACATCATGCGCCAGGCCCAAGCGATGCAGGACCAGCTGGCCAAGATTCAGGAACAGGCCGCCACCAAGATCGCCGAGGGCTCGGCGGGCGGCGGCACGGTGACGGTCAAGGCCAACGGGGCGATGGAAATCGTGTCGATCACCATCGACCCGGAGGTGCTGAAGTCCGGCGAGAGCGACCTGCTGCAGGACATGGTCGTCGCCGCCGCCAACGACGCGCTGCGCAAGGCCAAGGACCTCGTGGCCGGCGAGATGAAAGCCGTCACCGGCGGGATGAAGATCCCGGGACTCTCCTGAACCATGACATCTGCACGCGGAACGATGACGCGCCATGGCGGGGGTTCGATGACGGGCTCTTCCCTCGGTGCATCATTCAGACCCCCACGTTCGTCCTCGGAAGCCTATGGGCCTGGATAACCAGGGACTGCTCGCACAACTGATCCGCGAACTGGTCCGCCTCCCGGGCATCGGGCACAAAACGGCGCAGCGCCTGGCATTCCATATCTTGAAAGCCGAGCGGGAAGAGTCGATGCGGCTGGCCGACGCCATCCGCGCCGTGAAAGACGGGCTGACCTTCTGCCGGCAGTGCCGGAACATCTCCGAAGGGGACCTCTGCGAATTCTGCCGGGACCCGAAGCGCGACCGCGCCAAGATCCTGGTGGTTGAAGAACCCAGCACGCTCTATGCGATCGAGCGCACCGGCGGCTATCGCGGCCTCTACCACGTGCTGCTGGGGGCCCTGTCCCCCCTGGACGGCGTCGGTCCCGCCGATATCCGCGCACAGGATCTGGAAGCCCGGCTCAAGGACGGTGGCGTCGAAGAAGTCATCCTGGCGACGAACCCGACCATCGAAGGCGAAGCCACCGCCATCTACCTGACCCGCCTGCTCAAGCCGCACGGGGTCCGCGTGTCTCGCATCGCCTACGGGATTCCCGTCGGCGTGGATATCGAGTACGCGGACGAAGTGACCCTGATCAAGTCGTTGGAAGGGCGCCGGGACCTGTAGCGCAGCTCCGCGTCGCCAGCGAGACGCGCGAAGCGTGCTCCTCGCAGCTAAACATTGACCAACCCGGTTCATGTTGCTATAGTTTTTGCAGATGGCTGCACGGGCAATCCGCTCATCCTCCGCAGTCTCCTCCCCTTCGCATCGGGCGAAAGGGACCGCCTCGCGCAAGAAACCCTCCTACACCGGCGAATCGAAATATGCCGCGATTTTTCGGGCCTTGCAGCGTCAGCGCGCGACGTTGATTCAGGGCGCCGAGGAGGTCGTGGAGCAGCGACCGGGACTCGCCACGTTTCCCGACATGAACGATCAGGCGACGGCCGAGGCGGATCAGAACTTCGCGCTGCGGATCAAGGATCGCGAACGGAAACTCATCAAGAAGATCGACGAGGCCCTGGAACGTCTCTCGGTGCGGACCTACGGCATCTGCGAAGGCTGCGGGGAAGAGATTCCGCTCAAACGTCTCAAAGCCAGGCCGGTCACGACCTTCTGCATCGAGTGCAAGACGCAGCAGGAGGAGGAAGAGAAAACCCGCTGACGACGTACCTGCCGGTCAACCGAAGATTCCCAGCCCGTCTTTTTTACCCTAAAAATGCAAGGCCACGCCGGCGAGAAGGTGGTTGGCGGTAATAGTATGCTTCTCCTGGTAATCCAAGGGCTTCAGATTGTCAAACTTGAACCGGTGCTCGGCGTAAGTCCGTTTGTATTCACCGAACAGCGCGAAGTTGCGGAACACGAAGAGCTTCAATCCGGCGATCACATCGAAGGCCGGAGCATAGTCAACCTTCCGAAAGCCAGTTGCGCCATCCGTCAACCGGGCCCGCTCGACCCCTGCCCCTACCCCCACATACGGAGACAACCGGCCTTGCGGGAGGCCCGGTGTGACTCCAAGAGGATAGCGGAACATCAGATTAATGGTCGCGATATCGACACTGAAAGCTTGCGGCGACAGGTTCCACCCGACAATCTGCATCCCGGGTGTGCTGACCGTGCCTGAACCTCCCGTCCGCTGGCCATCCCGATCTGCAGTAAATCTTGTCCAGTCCAATCCAAGACCGATCTGAGGCATCCAGTCATGTTTTCTGGGAAGATACCATCCCGTGACCCTTCCGCCCCACGCACCGGAGTCATTGCGATGGACAGCATGGGCCCTGCCGTCAAAATCCGGCGCACACCCTTGGCATTTGATCTTGATATTAGCATTCTCTAAGAAGGCCTTGCCGCCAAACGCATCAATCGAGAAATCCCATTTTTCCTCGGCCCACGAAACAACGGGCAGGAGGACGATCATCGCGAAGAGTAGCCAACTGATACCACCGTGATGGCAACGTTTCATCGCTTGCCTCCCGAATGGGACCTGGAGGCATCCTAATCAATTCATGGAAGGGTGCATAGAAAAATCTGATTCTCGACAGAAGGGGCGGTAGGTAGAAACCTTCACAGCCCCTTTAATCGCTTGATGCGCTCTGTTGCGAGCAAAAGTCGCGGTCGTTCTTCTTCGATACCCTCGACCAGCGCCAGGTAGGTTTCGTACTCCGAGATGGCCCGCTTGACATTGACCAGTTCGTAGGCTTCCGCCAGGTTAAACCGCGCCATCGGGTAGTTCGGCAGCAGGGTGACGGCCCGCTCAAAGGAGGCGACGGCCTGAGCGCGATCGCCCAGCTTCACGTACAACGCCCCGAGGCTGTTTAAATACTGCGCCGTGTTGGGTCGCAAGGCGAGCGCCCGCTGAATGGCGGCCTTGGCCGGCTCGTACTTGCCCTGGTGTTCGAGCGCGAGCCCGAGCTTGTGATTGGCCTCGGCCATCCAGACCTTGTCCTTAAACCCGACCGTGATTGCCTTGGTATAGGCGTCCGCTGCGCGCACATCGTCGCGGGCACCGCACAGTCCGAAATGCGCCACCTCGCCGCGGGCGAATTCCTGCATGGCCGTAAAGGGTTCCTTGTCCGCATGCCCCTTGGCCGAGACTTGCGAGCCAGACCTGGCCTTGTCGACTTGTTCGATGCGGGCGAGAAACTCAGACCGGTAGGGGGACATCAGCTTGGCATAGGGATCGATCGCAAACGACGCGGCCAGCAGCCTCGGCGGCTTGCTGTTGAGCACGAGATAGCGCGTCGTGCTGGTGGCGTCGCCTGTCTCATACAGCGACGTGGGGGCGAGCGTCTCCCGCGCCTGTACGGTCGCCACCTGGGCAATGTTGAGGTAAAACTCGATCGAAGGCTTGAGCTTCCCCAGGGTGTCGCGCAGCACGGGGTAGGGTTTCAACTCAAGGCCGTTCGGAAAGATGAACAGCTGGCCCACCAACTGGCCGTCCTGATCGAAAAACCACGACTCCTCGGCGCGCGACGCGCTGCGGTCAGCCGGGGTCCGCACTTCCTCGCCTGTCCCCCAGACTTCGCGGATGACCGCGGTCGGGGCGGATCGTCCAAGCACGGCCGTTTTCTGATCACACAGCTTGACGCCCTTCTGGAGCATGAGGTCGCTCGCCGATGGGGGGAATTTCGACGGCACCTCGGTCTCGCAGGCCGTCAGCAGCCAGGCAACGGACAACAGCAACCAGGCGGCGGGATGGAAGGCGCGGCGGCTTGGGCGGCTCGTAACGTGCATGACGTGGTGCATGGATTCTACAAGAAACACAACAGCGGCAGGAAGGGAAACCTTCCTGCCGCTGCTCCGAGGAATGCGCGCGAGGGCCTGTTACTGGCGCTGGGAGTCGATGAGCACGTCCTCGCTCGTATAGCCGAACGCATACGGGAACGAAGATGCAAGAGCGTAGAACGGGCGGTTGACGCCATAATCAAACAGGACGCCAACGGGATGGAGCACAATCCCCAGCCAGCGCCACGGACTATCATCAATGGGCGCTTGCGCCCGGGGATGCGAGTAGACTTGCGCCGTTGCGTCCAGGGCTGAATACATCCCCATCCCGCCGCCCTGGCGCAGGTTAACTTGGCCCTCTGGCTGCGTCGCACAGCCGGCAGCGAGGAGGGCCACCAGCGCCACGAGCCCGATGATTTGTACACTTTTCATAGATCACCTCTCCGAATGGAATCCTGCACGTGACGGATGCAGTCTAGCCTCGACGCTGCCTTCTGTCCAGAAAATCGGCGATTTCCGACGGGGTCTCCCTCCGGACTCATTGATCTGCGGAAAGTGCCGTGTTAGACTTTCGCTCCGTGGGCGATTAGCTCAGTTGGCAGAGCGCTCCCCTCACACGGGAGAGGTCACTGGATCAAGACCAGTATCGCCCACCATACCAAGCTTCGCTTGAGCTGGCGGCTATTTTGGGTTTTATCGTAATTAACGCCGCCGGAGAAACCCCTCAAGTGATCTTGTGCTTTCAGTGCCGCGCTTGCGAGGTGCGGCGTCCTCAAATTTAAGGGACGCCGCAGTAATCGCCTCAAGGGCTTGTGATTCTCAGTCCACTCTTTCCTTAAATCTCCGGAGCCTAAAGGAAATGCGCGAGGATGTCGTCGTCGTGGGAGGCGGGCTGGCCGGGTCGGAAGCGGCCTGGCAGGCAGCATCCCGCGGAGCCCGGGTGACGCTCTACGAGATGCGCCCCAAGGAATCCACCAAGGCCCACAAAACGGGCTTCCTCGCGGAGCTCGTCTGCTCCAACTCGCTCGGGTCCACCGACGGTACCAGCGCTCCCGGCATTCTGAAAGAGGAAATGCGACGGCTCAATTCGCTCATTATCCGCGTGGCGGACGAGGTCCGCGTGCCGGCCGGGTCGGCGCTCGCGGTGGACCGCGACCAGTTTTCACAGGCGATCACGCAGGCGCTCGAAGGCCATCCGAACATCCGCATCGTCCGTGAAGAAATCGCCGAGATTCCGTCCGAATGCGTGTGCATCGTCGCCACCGGTCCGCTCACCTCCGACAAGCTGGCCGCGTCGATCCGGCAACTTACCCAGTCCCGGCATCTCTATTTTTTCGACGCCATTTCGCCGATCATCGACGCCGATTCGATCAACATGGACGTGGTCTTCCGCGCCTCGCGCTATGACAAGGGCAGCGCCGATTACCTGAACTGCCCGATGGACCAAGCGACGTTCGACCGGTTCTACGACACGATGATGGCCGCCGAGAAAGTCCAGCCCAAGGAGTTCGAGAAGGAGACCCCCTACTTCGAGTCCTGTCTCCCCATCGAGGTGATGGCCGAGCGCGGACGGCAGACGATGCTTTTCGGCCCCCTGAAACCGGTGGGCCTGGACGATCCGAAAACCGGCGCGCGACCCCACGCCGTCGTGCAGCTCCGCGCCGAAAACCGCCACGGCACCTGCTACAACATGGTCGGCTTCCAGACCAAGCTCACCTATGGCGAGCAGAAGCGCGTGTTTCGGATGATTCCGGGATTGGAGCAGGCCGAATTCCTCCGCTACGGCAGCGTCCACCGCAACACCTTCCTCAACTCGCCCGAATTGCTGCGCAACACGCTGCAGCTCAAGACACGGGGGACCGCCTTCTTCGCCGGACAGCTGGTGGGCGTCGAGGGCTACACGGAATCGGCGGCCATGGGCGGGCTGGCCGGCATCAACGCCGCGCGGGGGCTGGCCGGGCTTCCCCTGGTGACGCCCCCGCCGACCACCGCCCACGGCGCGCTGCTCCACTACATCACCACGTCCGATCCGCGGCATTTCCAGCCGATCAATACGAACTTCGGCCTCTTTCCCCCCCTGCCGGACCGTGTCCGCGACAAGGAGCAGAAACGTCGTGGCATCATGCAACGGGCGCTGGAGGAGTTCGACGGATGGAGACAAACATCCGGGCTTTCGTAACGTTCCTGGAAGAGGAACGCGGCGCCTCGCCCGAGACCATTCGGGCCTACCAGTCGGACCTCCGGCAGTTTCTGGTGTTCGCCTCTCCCAAGCGAGCCTCCGGGTCCGCTCCGCTGAAGCCCGCGGAGGTGGACCCGATGCTGATCCGCGAGTATCTCTACTGGCTGGACCAGCGGCGGGAACAGCCCTCGTCGATGGCCCGCAAACTGGCCGCGCTCCGGACCTTTTATCGGTTCCTCAACCGGCACAGGGACGGCGGGCCGAACCCTGCCGCCGAGGTGCGCACCCCGAAGCTGCCGCGGCGCCGTCCGCGCGGACTGACCAAGGACGACGCCGGCGCCCTGATGGAATTCCCGGAGGGCGGGAGTCCGGCCGCGCGGCGGGACCGCGCGATTCTTGAAACGCTCTACTCGACCGGCGCCCGCGTCA
>JBFGRH010000108.1:0-6890 GCA_041563795.1 Nitrospiraceae bacterium
GCGGCTGCGGAGCGAAGAAGAGGAATAGCACGCATGAAAAAAGTTGGCGGGCGGTTCACATTGCTGGCGTTGGTCGTCGTTCTGTCGGTGGTCTCATCGCTGCCCTCGTTTCCCGCGCTCTTCCAGACGTTCCCCCCGTGGGTGCAGCGGGTGTTCCCGAACAAGGGGATCACGCTGGGGCTGGACCTGCAGGGCGGCATTCATCTGGTGCTGGAGGTCGAGGAGGATCGGGCCGTTGAAATCGCCGTGGATCGGTCGGTCAACGCGATCCAGGACCTCCTGGTGGAGAAAAAGATCCCGGTCGAGTCCGTCAAGCGCACGGGATTCGCCCAGGTGACGCTGGGTTTCCAGAAGGAGGATTTGAAGGCCGACATTCAGAAAGTCCTGGAGGAGTTTTCCACCTTTGCGGAAACGTCGGCCGCCGACTCCGCCGGAACCCTCGTCTACGAACTGTCGGAGAGCGAGGTCAAGCGGATCAAGGATTCCGCGATCAATCAGGCGCTCGAAACGATCCGCAACCGCATCGATCAGTTCGGGGTGGCCGAGCCGCTGATCCAGCGTCTGGGCCTCAAGCAGATCGTCGTCCAGCTGCCGGGCATCAAGGAGCCGAAGCGGGCCAAGGACCTGATCAAGGAAACCGCGCTGCTGGAGTTCAAGATGCTGGACGAAGCCAGCCCGCTGGCCTCGGAGCTGCCGCAGCGGGTGCTCAGGGGGCAGGAGGACGGCGTGCTGAAGCAGTACCAGGACAAGGTGCCTGAAGGCGACCAGATCCTGTTCGAAAAGGTCATCGACAAGGACAGCGGCCGGGAATACCGGGTCCCGTACCTGGTCAAGAAACGGGTCATGCTGGCCGGCGATGTGCTCAGCGATGCGCGCGTCTCCATCGGGCAATTCAGCGAGCCCTACGTGGCGGTCACGTTCGATGCCAAGGGAGCGCGCGAGTTCGAGCGGATCACCGAGGAGCATGTCAAGAAACGCATGGCGATCGTGCTCGACAACACGATTTACTCGGCGCCGGTGATTCAGGAGCGCATCGGCGGGGGGCGGGCGCAGATCACGGGGAGCTTTACGACGCAGGAGGCCAACGACCTGGCCATCGTCCTGCGGGCCGGCGCCCTGCCCGCGCCATTGAAGGTCATCCAGGACCTGACCGTGGGGCCGTCGCTCGGACGGGACTCGATCGAGAAGGGCATCCAGTCCACCCTGTTTGCCGGCGTGCTGGTGGTGCTGTTCATGGCCGTGTATTACCGCCTCTCCGGCGTCATCGCGGACTTTGCCCTGAGCTTGAACCTGATCTGCCTGCTCGGCTCGCTGGCCGCGCTCAACGCCACGCTGACGCTGCCCGGCATCGCGGGCATCATCCTGACGATCGGCATGGGGGTGGATTCCAACGTGCTGATTTTCGAGCGGATCCGTGAAGAACTGCGGGCGGGGAAACCGGTCCGCCTGGCGGTGGACGGGGGCTATGACAAGGCGCTCCTCACCATCGTCGACTCCCATGTCACGACCCTGATCACCGGCATGGCGCTCTTTCTGTTCGGGACCGGCCCGATCAAGGGGTTTGCCGTGACCCTCTGCCTGGGGATCGCCATCAACCTGTTCACGGCCCTGGTGGGCACCAAGGTCATCTTCGACGTCATCAACCGCCGCCGGCAGGTCGAGCGGCTGAGCATTTAATCGACCGGTCCGATGAGTCCGACGCAGGAGCACGCATGATCGAAATACTCGGCAAGACGAACATAGATTTCATGGGCAAGCGCAAGATCGCGTTTGTCTTTTCCGGCATCCTGGTGGCGCTGGGTCTGCTGGCGCTCGTCCAGATCGGCCGGGGGGCCGCCAATCTGGGGATCGATTTCGCCGGCGGGACGGCCGTGCAGCTGAAATTCGACCGGCCGGTCAGCACCGAAGAGGCGCGGGCGGCGCTCGATCGCAACAACCTCACCGGAGCGGAAATCCAGGAGTTCGTGGCGGACAACAAGCTGCTGATCCGGATGAAAACGACGACGACGATCGAGGAGAAGGTGGCGGACCGGATCGTGGCGATCTTTGGCAAGGAGTTTCCGGACCGGAAACTCGACGTCGAGTCCTCGACCGAGATCGGTCCGACCATCGGGCACAAGCTCCAGGAGGATGCCCTGATCGCCATCGTGATCTCCTTCGCCGGGATCATTCTCTATATCGCCGCTCGGTTCGAGTTCCGCTTCGGCGTGGCGGCGGCGATCGCCACCTTCCATGATGTGCTGGTGGTGCTCGGGATATTTTACGTGATGGACAAGGAAGTCACGCTGCTGGTCGTGACGGCCCTGCTGACGCTGGCGGGCTATTCGCTGACGGACACCGTGGTCGTCTTCGATCGCATCCGCGAGAACCTGCGGGTCCGCCGGCGCGAGGGGCTTGAAATGATCATCAACAACGGCGTGAACCAGGTCCTGAGCCGGACGATCGTGACCAGCCTGACCGTGGTGCTGGTGTTGATTCCCCTGACCGTCGGCGGGGGCGAAGTGTTGCACGATTTCTCGCTGGCCCTCCTTTGGGGGGTGATCGTCGGCACCTATTCCTCCGTCTTTGTGGCCAGTACTATGCTGGTCGTTCTGCCAGGCAGCGCCGGGAAGCTGCTCAAGAGAGGGTGATCCTGGCATAGCCGATTGTGTTACCGTTACTTGACATTAAACGAAAGGCAAACGAAAATGAGGACTTAGAAGGGCTGCAACGCGTTACCTAAATGAAACTCTGGGGTCAGTCGCACAGTCTCCAGCGAAAAATCATCACCGCCATTGTGATGGTCGGTCTCCTTCCGCTTACGTTCTCGCTGATTCTCACCTACTACACAGAACGCCGGGCCCTCCACGAGACGATCGGGGCCACTTTCCGCGAGAAGGCGGTCGAGGCGGCGCGCCGGGTCGAGATCCAGGTGACCCGCGGCATCAACGAAGCGCAGCAATTGGCCACCACGCCGTTCCTGCGCACGGCGGTGACGGAGGCCAACCGCAGCTACGAGGGCAAGGACGAGCGTTACATCACGGCCCTGATCAAGGACTGGCAGAAGGAGTGGCGGAAGCGGAGAAAGAGCAACGAGTTCCCGGTCTTCATCAACCGGATCGTCACGAATTATCTCATCCGCTGGCACGACATCCGGCGGGCCGACTACCTGGGCATCCTCGTGACGGACAACCAGGGCGCGCTCGTGGTCGGCTCCATCCCCCAGGCCGAGTATTTCCACGGCAAGAGCGCCTGGTGGCAGGCGGCGTTCAATGAAGGGCGCGGCGCGGAATATGTCAGCGAATTCTATTTCGACCCGTCCTACGGCACCCACGTGCTCAACGTCGCCGTGCCCATTCTGGACGATCGGCAGCGCAAGGTGGTGGGGGTGGTGAGCGTGCTGTTGAAACGGGACTCCCTGTTCCGGGCCATCTCGGAAGTCACCATCGGAACGACCGGCCATGCCATGCTGGTGACCTCGGACGGCACGCCGCTGCTCTGCCCCGTGCTGGCCCCCGAGGAGCATGCGATGCAGCCGGCGCTGGTCGCCCGGTTCGCGCCGTTGGTGGCCGGATGGACCATCGCCGACGATGACGCGCACGGCGGGCGCGATTCCCTGGTCGGGTTTGCCCCGGTCCGCTTGAGCGACCACCTGGAGCCCGGCAGCCTGGGAGGCAAACGATGGCTCGCCTTCGTGCGGCAGGACCCCGCGGAAACCTACACGACGCTGGATCAGCTGCTCGTCAAGGTGCTGGCCTACGGACTGGTGGTCTTTGGGCTGCTCGTCGCGACCGGCGCGTGGGTGGCCCGGAGAATCGCCAAGCCGATTGCCGTGCTGCAGGAAGGGGCCCAGCGAATCGGATCGGGAAGCCTCGACCATCAGCTGACGCTCAAGACCGGTGATGAACTGGAGCGCCTGGCCCAGGCCTTCAACGGCATGGCGTCGAATTTGAAACAGTCGTTCAGCCAGCTCGAACAGCGTTCCAAGGAGATCGAGGCGACCAAGCTCTACCTGGAAAACCTGCTCGAGAACGCCAATGACGTCATCTACACCCTGGATACCGACCAGTGTTTCACCTACGTGAACAGTAAAGTGTCGGGGTGGGGCTACGAGAAGCAGGACCTCATCGGGCGGCCGTACCTCGCGCTGTTATCGAAGCGCCATCGCGGCCGCCGCCTGAAAAGCACGCTGGATATCGGCGCCAAGCAGGTCTATGAAGTGGAAGTGCTCTGCAAGAGCGGCGAGACCAGGACGGCGACGGTCAGCGTGTCGCCGCTCTGCGATCCGCAGGGCCGCATTCACGGCGTGCTGGGCATCGCCCGCGACATCACCGAGACCAAGCAACTGGAACAGCAGATCCGCAGCTCCGAGAAGCTGGCCTCGATCGGCAAACTCGCGGCCGGTGTGGCGCACGAGATCAACAACCCCCTCGGGGGCATCCTGAATTGCATCTACAATTTCCGGAAGGGCGCACTGTCGCCGGCGAGGCAGGAGGAGTACCTCGTCTCCATCGAAGACGGGTTGCGCCGGGTGCAAAAGATCGTCCGCCAGTTGCTCGACTTCTCGCAGCAACACGAGCCCGAATTCTCCCCCGCCAATATCAACGACGTCGTGGAACGGGTCCTGGTGCTGACCGAGCATGCCCTGGCCGCGAAAAAGATCGGCCTCGACAAGCAGCTGCAGCGGGACCTGCCGTCGTTGATGGTCGACCGCCACATGATGGAGCAGGTGCTGATGAACCTGGTGCTCAACGCCGTGCAGGCCATCAAGGAGGGCGGCACGATCACCATCCGCACGCGGGCCCGCGACGGCGATTGCGAGGTGACGGTCGCGGATACGGGATGCGGGATCCCGGCGAATGTCCTGCCGCATATCTTCGACCCGTTTTTCACCACCAAGGGGACGGGGGAAGGCACGGGACTTGGACTGTCGGTGAGCCTGGGGATCGTCGAACGGCACGGCGGCCGAATTTCCGTCGACAGCGAAGTCGGGAAGGGGTCGGTCTTTACCGTCAGCCTCCCGTTGTCCAATGAACAGTCTGCCGAACGGTCGATGGTGGGGAGGATGTCGTGAAGCCGACGGCGGTGCTGATCATCGATGATGAGCCGCTGATGCGCCTGTCCATGGAAGACGCGTTGCGCACGGTCGGCTGCGAGGTGCGGGCCGCGGCGACCGGTTCGGAGGGGTTGGCCATGCTGGAACAGGCGGCCTCCGACATCGTCGTCACCGACCTGCGTCTGCCGGGGGTGGACGGCCTGACGCTGCTCCAGGCGGCACGGCAGCGGTCGCCGAAAACGGAGGTCGTCGTGATCACCGCGCACGGGTCGGTGGACACGGCCGTGGGCGCGATGAAAGCCGGCGCGTACGATTACATCACGAAACCCTTTTCGATGGACGAGTTGCTGCTCATCGTCGAACGCATCGGCAAGATGCAGGCCCTGCGCGAGGAAAATGCGCAGCTGCGGGAGGAACTGGACAGCAAGTTCACCTTCGAGGGCATCCTGGGGAAAAACGAGCGCATGCGGGAGGTGCTCGAGAAGGTCAAGCTCGTGGCCGCCACGGATTCCACCGTGTTGATCTCCGGAGAAAGCGGAACCGGCAAGGAACTGGTGGCCAATGCCATTCATCGCAGCAGCCCGCGCCGGGACCAGGCGCTCATCAAGGTGAGTTGCGCGGCGCTCCCGGAGACCCTGCTGGAAGCCGAGCTGTTCGGGCATGAAAAGGGCGCCTTTACCGGG
Source organism: Nitrospiraceae bacterium (assembly GCA_041563795.1). Classification (GTDB taxonomy): domain Bacteria; phylum Nitrospirota; class Nitrospiria; order Nitrospirales; family Nitrospiraceae; genus 2-02-FULL-62-14. The sequence continues at coordinate 5,719 of JBFGRH010000108.1, forward strand.
GCGCTCAAGCAGCGCCGCGGCCGGTTCGAGCTGGCGCACAAGGGGACGCTGTTCCTGGACGAGATCGGGGAAATCTCCCCCGTCGTCCAGGTCAAATTGCTCCGCGTGCTCCAGGAACGGCAGTTCGAGCGCGTGGGCGGGAACGAAACGATCGAGTCGGACGTCCGCCTCGTCTGCGCCACGCAGAAGGACTTGAAAAAGGAGGTCCAGCAGGGGCGGTTCCGCGAAGACCTCTTCTACCGCCTCAACGTGGTGCCCATCCAGTTGCCGCCGCTGCGGGCCCGCCGGGAGGACGTGGTCATGATCGCCGACCATGTGCTGCAGACGCGGGCGGCGCGGATGGGCAAGCCGGTGAAGGGGTTCTCGTCGGCGGGCCGGGAAATCCTCCTGCGCTATTCGTTCCCCGGTAACGTGCGCGAGCTGGAAAACATGGTGGAGCGGGCGGTGGCCCTGTGCCGGCAGGGAGAGGACGTGCAGGCGTGGGACCTGTGCGGGTTTCCCTCCTGTCCGTTCCTGGGCGGCCCTCCGCAGGAGGGCTGCGGAATCTGCGGCGAAGGGCTGGCGGGCAAGTCGGCGCTCCCGGCGGGCCGCGGCGAGGCGGTGGATTCGCTGGCGGCGGCGCGGGAGCAGTTCGAGAAGCAGTACATCCTGTCGATCCTCGAGCGGACGGAGGGCAGCCGGACGATTGCGGCCAAGATTCTCGGCCTGTCCCGGAAGGCGCTCTGGGAGAAGTGCAAGCGCTACGGCATCCCGTCCAATCGCAACGGCGGCGACGCCGAAGCAGAAGAAGAGTAAGAGGGGCGGGGTGGCAGGCCCCTCCGCTTCAACGCCGGATAGAGCAAGGTGGCAAGGCCTCGCGTCCGCGCCTCTCGAAGCGACCCTTCCGGGCCTTAGCGTGCGGAACCCTTCTGGAATTCCTTCAGCCGCGATCTGCGATCACGGTGCTTCAGTCAGTTCCAGCTTTCCTGCCCGCTAAAGCCTCGGCGGGTGCCCCGCTTCTCCGGCGAAGTCCGCACGCCCTCGCCACCCCACTTTTTAAATTGAAAGGCGACGAGTCGCTGGCAAACTCGTCGCCTTTAACGCTTCGCCAAGCTCGACGGGCAGCTTCCTCCATCTTGCTCCATCCGCCCAATGCCGCCTTCAGGATTGGCCATCTCCTCCCCAATATTGAC
>JBFGRH010000109.1:0-6821 GCA_041563795.1 Nitrospiraceae bacterium
GAAGGGCACCCGGTTGGTCTCCGCCACCGCGGAGATCACGTAGACGACGAAGGCCAGGAGCTGCGGGAACGGCGGTGCGAAGATGTACCAGTTCCAGAACCAGCCGGCCTGGGCCTGGGTGATCTTGACGAGGCTCAGCGAACCGGCGAGCAGCAGCACGCCCACGATCGCCAGGCCGACGTTGAGCTCGTAGCTGATGACCTGCGCGGCGGCGCGCAAGCCGCCCAGGAGCGAGTACTTGCTGTTCGAGGCCCAGCCGCCCAGGATGATGCCATAGGCGCCGATTGAGGTGAAGGCCAAAATGTACAGAATGCCGATGTTGATGTCGCTGATGATGAAGGGCTTGAACTGGATGCCGAACAGTTCGATGGTCGAATCCGGCCCGAACGGTATGACGGCGAAGCCGATCAAGGCCGGCACCAAAGCCAGGATCGGCGCGAGGCTGAAGAGGAACCGGTTGGCGCCGGCCGGGACGATGTCCTCCTTGAAAAAGAGCTTGAGGCCGTCGGCGATCGGCTGAAGGATGCCATAGGGCCCGACTTCCATGGGCCCCATCCGGTCCTGCATCCAGCCGAGCACCTTGCGCTCCGCCAGGGTGAGGACCATGATCGTCAGCATGATGATGCCCATCACGACGGCGATCTGGGCCAGGGAAAACGCCATTCTTATTGCCAGTTCAGCCACAACTTCCTCCTCGCGGTTGCCGATGAGAACGCACTAGGCCTTGTCGATCTTCACGCGGGCCGATTTGTAATAGGGCACGCCGGTCTGCGGGTCGGCCGCCACGCTCGCCAGGCGGCGCAGGTCTTCATCGAAATGCTCCGGGAACACCGCGAGTCCTGCCGGGATCCGGTCCAGCAGCTTGACCGTGGTCGTCATCTCGCCCTGTTGGTTCGACAGGCGGACCCGGCTTCCGTCCACCAGCCCCAGCCTGCCCGCGTCCGCGGGGTTGAGCGCCAGCGCGCCGGTGGACTGGATTTGCAGCAGGCCCTTCGCGCGCGTCGAGTATTTGCCGGAATGGAAGAGGCTCTGTGCCGACAGCAATGTGAACGTTCCGGCCTGCCGCGAGCCGGCAAGGCTATAGCGCTCTTTCAAGTCCTCGGCATAACCTTGCTGCAGGTACTTCGCCAGGACGGCATCATTCGGGCGCGGCGGCTTGGGCGCCGGGCCGAGCAGGCCGTAACCAGGCAGCAGGCTGCGGATCTCGTTGGTGATTTCCTTCGCGGCGCCGTATTCGATCGGCGAGCCCAGGAGGACGGACAGGGCCGAGAGAATCTCCCAATCGGGCCGGCTCTCGCCGAGCGGCTCGATCGCCTGCCGCACCGGCTGCACGTGGCCCTCGGAGTTCGTGAAGGTGCCGTCCTTCTCGGCGTACGAGCAGGCGGGCAGGACCACATGTGCGAGCGCCGCCGTTTCGGTCAGGAACAGTTCCTGGCAGACGAGCAGGTCCAGTTTCTCGAGCGCCTCCCGGGCCTTGCTGGAGGGCGGCAGAGAGCCGCACGGGTTTTCGCCGACGACAAACATGGCCTTGACCGTCCCGGTGCGGGCCTCGTCCAGCATCTCCAGCAGCGTCCGGCCCGGCGCCTGGGGCACCTCTTCCTTCCACTGCTGCGCCAGGCGCTGACGCGCAGCCTGATCGCCGAGGTCGGCCGGGCCCGGGAGGTATTCCGCCACCGCGCCCATCTCGACGGCGCCCTGGTCGTTGTTTTCCTCCGCCAGCGGGGCCACGCCGCAGCCGGCCAGACCGTGGTGGCCGGTCAGGAGCAGCAGATCGAGCAGCGTCGCCATGAGGCCCGGGCCGCCGGGCTGCCGCAGCACGCCCTGGCCGGTGAGGATGACCGCCCGGGAGGATTTCGCGAAGGCGCGGGCCGCCTCTTTCAGCGCGGCGGATGTCGCGCCGCTGGCCTCTTCGAGCGCCGGCCAGGCCAGTGCCTTCACCGCATCGCCGACGGCCTTCACGTAGGCGGGGGCGCGTTGCGTGAGCGGCTGGGCGACGAGGCCTTCCTCGACGAGGGCCTTGATGAGCCCCAGGACGACCGCCTGGAACCGGTCCGGGTGCGCGCCGAAATGGTGCGCGGACAGGTTGGCGATGTTGCTGATGGTCCCGACCGCCGGCTGCAGCGCCTCGACCGTGATGAGCGTCGCGCCGTTCTTCTTGACCGCCTCCTTGACCTTGAGGCCGGTGATCGGGTTCGACTCGGTGATGTTCGTGCCGACCAGCAGCAGGGCCTCCGCGTCGACGATGTCCTCGAAGGCCACCGTCCACCGGTGGGTGCCCTGCACGCGCCGCAACGCGCGGACGGCGTTGATCTGGCCGTAGCGTGCGCTGCTGTCGAGCTTGTTCGTGCCGACGGCGAGTCGCATGAATTTCTGGAACACGTAGAGGTCTTCGTTCGTGCAGCGGGAGGCAATCAGGCCGGCGAAGGCCTGGGCGCCGTGCGCCATCTTCAGCTTCATCGCCCGTTCGGCCACGTATTCGAGCGCGTCCTCCCAGGTCGCCTGGACCAGCTGGCCGTCGCGCCGGATCATCGGGTGCAGCAGCCGGTCCTCGTGCGTGCTGACGTGGTAGCCGAAGAATCCGCGCGCGCAGAGGTCGCCGTTGTTGCGGCCGGCGCCATGCGCGGACATGACCTCGATCAGGTCATTGCCCTTCGTCTGCAGGGTGATCTGGCAGCCGTCGCCGCAGTAGGTGCAGATCGTGTCGGCGCGCTTGAGCATCCAGGGACGGAACTCGTACATCGACAGCCGGCTCGTGATGGCGCCGACGGGGCAGATCTGCACGCAGCCGCCGCAGAACTCGCAGTCCAGCGGATGGGCGCCGAAGTGCTTGATCTCCGTCATCGTCCCGCGGCCGGACGGCGCCAGCGCGTTCACGTCCATCACCTGGTCGCAGTAGCGCACGCAGCGCAGGCACTGCACGCAGCGGTTCATCTGCGTCTCGATCACCGGGCTGAAGTATTCCTTCGGAAAGATGCGCTTGGTCTCGACGAACCGGCTCGTGGTCGGCGTGTACTCGTGCGAGAAGTCCTGGAGGTCGCAGCGGCCGCCCTGGTCGCAGACCGGGCAGTCCAGCGGGTGGTTGGCCAGGATGAACTCCAGGACGGACTTGTGCGCCTCGTTGACGACGGTCGTGGCGGTGCGGACGACCATGCCCTCGGCCACCGGCGTGCTGCAGGAGGTCTGGAGCTTCGGCACTTTTTCGATCTCCACCAGGCACATGCGGCAGTTGGCGTCCGGCGAGAGCTTGGGGTGGTAGCAGAAATGCGGGATCATCACGCCCATCTGGCGCGCCGCTTCGATGACGAGCGTCCCCTTGGGGACCGTGACCTGGACCCCGTCGATCGTCAGCTTGACCGTTTCCACCGTGGTGGGTGCCATTAATTAATGCCTCACCGCCGCCATCGGGAGTTCCTTCTCCCGCGAGGCCTCGGCCTCCCGGATCAGTTCCTCGTATTCAGGCCGCCAATGCCGCAATGTACTCGTGATCGGCGCGATCGCGGCGTCGCCGAACGCGCAGACCGTCCGCCCCGCGATGTTCTGGCACAACTCCGTGAGGGTTTCAAGGTCCTCCATCCGCCCGCGCTTGGCCAGGATGCGGCGCATCGTCTGCGTGAGCCAGGAGGTGCCCTCGCGGCAGGGACTGCATTTGCCGCAGGACTCGTGGAAGAAGAACTCCATCAGGCGGAGCGCGGCCCAGACCATGCTGGTGCCCTCTTCCATCACCGTCACGCCGCCGGAGCCGAGCATGGAGCCGGCCGCGGCCACCGATTCAAAGTCCAGCTTGACGTCGAGGTGCTGCGGGGTGAAGAACGGCGCCGAGGCCCCGCCCGGGATGATGGCTTTCAGTTTCTTGTCCGACCGCATGCCGCCCGCGTGCTCGAAGATCAGTTCCTGGAGCGTGATGCCCATCGGCACCTCGTAGTTGCCCGGCTTCTTCACGTGCCCGCTGACGCAGAAGACGCGCGTGCCCGTGCTCTTGGGCGGCGAGCCGATGGACATGAACCATTCGGGACCGCGCGTGACGATATGCGGCAGGTTGGCCAGCGTTTCGACGTTGTTCACCACCGTCGGCTTGCCGTAGAGGCCGTGGGTCGCCGGAAAGGGCGGCTTGACCCGCGGCAGGCCGCGCTTCCCCTCGAGCGATTCCAGCAGGGCCGTCTCCTCTCCGCAGATGTAGGCGCCCGCGCCGCGGTGGAGCCAGATGTCGATGGTCACGCCGGAGCCCAGGACATTCTTGCCCAGGTAGCCGGCGGTGCGGGCCTCGTCGAGCGCCTTTTCGAGAATCCGGGAGCCCAGGACAAACTCACCGCGAATGTAGATGTAGGATGTTTCCGCGCCGATGGCATAGGCGGCGATCGCGATGCCCTCCAATACTTGATGGGGATCCCGCTCCATGAGCTGACGGTCCTTAAACGTGCCCGGTTCGCTCTCGTCGGCATTGCAGCAGAGGTACTTGGGGCCCCGGTAGTCCTTGGGGAGGAAGTTCCACTTCACACCGGTGGGAAAGCCGGCGCCGCCGCGCCCGCGCAGGCCGGATTTCATGACCATCTGCGTCACGTCCGCCGGCTGGATCTTGCCCAGCACTTTCTTGAGCGCCTGGTAGCCGCCGGCCTTCTCGTACTCCTTGAGCGAGCCGGCGTAGCCCGGCTGCATCATGTTTTTCAGGAGCACCAACTCGTGTTTCGGCATGGTTACTTCTTCCCCCCCACGGGCTCAGGCCAGATAAAGGGCCCGGACTTGAGCGCCGAGGTTCCGTTCTGCTTCAGGTCCGCCAGGATCTGGTCCACCTTCTGCTCCGTCAGCCGCTCGTAGTAGTCCTCGTTGATCTGCATCATCGGGGCCGTGCCGCAGGCGGCGAGACATTCGACCACGCTGAGCGTGAAGAGCTTGTCCGGCGTCGTCTCGCCCGGCTTGATGCCCAGTTTGCTGTGGAACCAGCCGATGAGCTGGTCGGAGCCGACCAGCGCGCACATGAGCGACTTGCACACCTGGATGTGAAACTTGCCCACCGGCTTGAGATTGAGCATCGTGTAGAACGTGACCGTCTCGTAGACCTGCGGCGGCGTGAGTTTCAGGATCTGCGCGATCTCCTTCATGGCCGGCTCGGTCACGTAGCCCTGCTCGCGCTGCGCGAGATAGAGCAGGGGCAGCAGCGCGGAGCGCTTCACCGGGTAGCGGCTGATGATGTCGTCGATCTCTTTCTGGTACTTTTCTTTCAGCATCGGTTACCTGTCACATTCTCCCATGACGATGTCGTAGGTCCCGAAGATCGTGATGATGTCCGAGATCAAATAGCCCCGCGCCATGTGGTCGAAGGCGCCCATGTGCACGAAGGAGGGGGCGCGGATCTTCATCCTATAGGGACGTGGAGAGCCGTCGCTAATGATGAAGAAGCCCAGTTCGCCCTTCGGCGCCTCCGTCGCGCAGTAGGTCTCGCCCTTCGGCGGCTTGAAGCCCTGGGTGAAGATGATGAAATGGTGGATCAGGCTCTCCATGTCCCGCATCACGTTCGCCTTGGGCGGCGGAATGATCTGGGGCGCGTCGGCGATGATCGGACCCTGCGGCATCTGCGCGAGGCACTGCCGGATGATCCGCGCGCTCTGCCGCATCTCCTCCATGCGCACCCAGTACCGGTCGTAGGTGTCGCCGCGCTTGCCCACCGGCACTTCCCATTCCACCTTGCCGTAGGCTCCGTAGGGCTCGAGCTTCCGGACGTCGTAGTTCACGCCGGAGCCGCGCAGCGGCGGACCGGTGAGGCCGAAGTTGATCGCATCCTCCGCCGAGATGACCGCCACGTTTTTCGTCCGGCCGACCCAGATCCGGTTGTTGGCGATCAGCGAGTCGTATTCCTTGATGTGGTCCTGGAACGTGTCCAGGAAGGCGTTCATCCGCTGGACCAGGTCGGGCGTGAAGTCGCTGTCCACGCCGCCGATCCGGTAGTAGTTGAGCGTCAGGCGCGCGCCGCAGAGCTTCTCGAACATGTCGAGCAGCACCTCGCGCTCGCGGAAGGTCCAGAAGAAGACCGTCATCGCGCCGATGTCGAGCGCCTGCGTGCCGAGCCAGAACAGGTGGCCGATGATCCGCTGCATCTCGGCCACGATCGTGCGGACGTACTCGGCCCGTTCCGGCACGGTGAGGTTGAGCAGCTTCTCGACGGCCCGGACGTAGGCGTAGTTGTTCGTCATCGAGCAGACGTAGTCGAGCCGGTCCGTGTGGGGGATGATCTGCATGTAGGCCAGCCCCTCGGCGAGTTTCTCGACGCCGCGGTGCAGGTAGCCCAGGTCGGGCGTGGCCTTGACCACCCGCTCGCCGTCCAGTTCGAGGACGACCCGCAGCACCCCGTGCGTGCTCGGATGCTGGGGGCCCATGTTGAGGAGCAGTTCCTCGGTCCGGCGGGACGATGGGGCCCCGGATCGGAACACCTTCTTGTCCTCCTCGGACACTTCGTTGTCGCCGGCCGCGGGAGCCGATTCGTCCATCTTCGGCAGGAAGGGGAAGCTGCTCCGCCAACCCCGGCCCTCGGTCGGGAAATCCTTCCGCAGGGGATGGCCCTCGTCGTAGGTCTCCGGCAGGAGGATGCGCCGGAGATCGGGGTGCCCGCTGAACGTGATCCCCATCAGGTCGTAGGTCTCGCGTTCCATGAACTCGGCGCCCTTCCAGACGCTGACGACGGAGGCGATCGCCGGATGCGCTTCGGTCACGCGCGCCTTGATGCGCAGGCGCACGCCGTGCGGCAGGGAGAGGACGTGGTAGATGACCTCGAACCGTTCGGGGTCCTCGGGATAATCGGCCGAGCAGACGTCGGTGATGTGGTCGAAGGC